>NZ_JBQZXE010000094.1:0-14937 GCF_053555855.1 Shigella sp. SIG3 | reverse complement strand
AGCATGAGGATTTTGCTTTTGATATAAGCGACAGCCACCGCCAGAAACTGGAAGAATTTAGCGGGGTGTAATGAGGTCAGCAGCATGACAGAAGCCGAAATAACGGGATTAATCCGCCGCGTTGCCGGAATCAGCCAGCAGGCTGACGAACAGGCCACGCAGCCGGACAGCGTGATAGCCGAAAACTATGCGCGTGTTGTTGCTGAGGTGATGCGCCGTGATGGTATAGAACTTAATGGCGTGGATATGCGCAACATACGAACCAGAGTTCTTGAGTTGCTGGCCTACCGTCGCCGCGTGGAGATGTATCGGGAGAAGGAGAAAATCACGTACCACGGGAAGAAGCCGGAGCGGTTACGGCGGTAACTCACTGAGATTAAAGCAAAGCGCAAAATTGCGCTGGCTACATCCCTCACATCTGAGGACTGTTAACCAGCAGGCCGGAATATATTCAGAAACTACGAAATTTTCGCAGTTTAATTACTCGTCAGCTTAATCGCTAACCCGCTCTGATATTTTCGGAAACCTCAATTTGAGGAAGTCGGCGAGGTAACTGTTTGATATTCCCGATAGCGCAAAAATGCGCGGTCGGGCAGAATGACCACCACCTCAATCGTGACGGAGAGTGACAACCAGTGACACACCGTGACAAAAAGACGGTTTAACCGTTCATTAAAAATCGACGTGATTTTGTGCTTTCCGGATGACGTGGCCAACGTCATTTTTTAGCGAAAAATTCTGATTAAGGTCACTGGCTGAACGGTCATAATGACCACGCAGACCATCGAGGCAACCATAGCGATCATCGTTACGGTTGGAGCTTTTCCGCCATTGGTGGAAAAGGTGCACATCTGGATCATCATTACGGTGATCAAGGGTATGTAAAACCCACCAGCCTGATTAAAGGTTAACCGGAAAAAAAATCCGGTAGCCCCGTTATGGGGATCCCCATATCGACATTAACGCCCCTCATGAATTGGTGCGCTTCCCCCTGGAAAGATTACCCGCCTGTATATTTCTTGTGTCTATTTGTTCCACGTTGTTTCATACAGTGCACCGAACGGTGTAGTTAATGGTGTAGTCAATTTGCGATTTTTGGCACTTTTTCAATGAAAATTGTTTAATCGAATCAATGACTTGATGTAGTGGTAAAAGGACATATTTATTCATCTTTCGGCGCAGAATGCTGGCGACCAAAAATCACCTCCATCCGCGCACCGCCCAGCATGCTCTCTCCGGCGACGATTTTACCCTCATATTGCTCGGTGATTTCGCGGGCTACCGCCAGCCCTACACCTTGCCCAGGGCGTAAAGTATCAACCCGTTGACCACGGTCGAAAATGACCTCTCGCTTGCTTAATGGAATACCGGGGCCATCATCCTCGACCACAATATAGAGATGCTCGTCGGTTTGCCTTGCAGAAATTTCGACAAACTCGAGGCAATATTTACAGGCATTATCCAGCACGTTGCCCATCACCTCGACAAAATCGTTCTGCTCACCGACAAAGCTGATCTCTGGCGAAATATCGAGAGAGATATTGACCCCTTTGCGTTGATACACTTTGTTCAGCGCTGAGGTGAGATTGTCCAGCAGTGGGGCGACCGGATGCAGCTCGCGGCTGAGCAATGTCCCGCCGCGCATACTGGCACGATGCAGGTAGTAGCCAATTTGCTGTGAAATGCGGCTGATTTGCTCCAGCATTACCGGCTCAGCATCACTGACGCTCATCTTTTCACTACGCAGAGAACGCAGCGTACTTTGCAGCACCGCCAGTGGCGTTTTCAGACTATGGGTCAGGTCGGTGAGCGTCGTACGGTATTTGTCGTAACGTTCGCGTTCACTTTTTAACAATCGGTTCAGGTTTCGTACCAGACTGGTCAGTTCTCGCGTTGTGGCTGGATTGAGCAATTCGCGGTTATGTTCTTCCAGTTCGCGGACTTCTTTTGCCAGGGCTTCGATGGGGCGTAAACTCCACCAGGCGGCGACCCACAGCAGCGGGATCACTAACAGCAGATTGGCTGAGAGTACATAGATAAACCAGCTCCAGACCATATAGGAACTTTTTAGCTCCACCGGAATGGTATCCACCACCACAATGGTTAATTTTGGCATCCGCGATGTTGCCGGGTAGACGTTTACCGCCACCGAGTGGGTCATCTCCGCGTCGTCATCATCTTCCCGCACTTCCTGCAACTGTTGCTGTATCGAATGATCTCCACTCAGCAAGAGGCTGGTATCGTTAACATCCGCTTCAATTTCATGAAAACCATTCGATTTCAGCCAGTCAGGCTGGATCATTTTCATCAGCCAGGGCACGTCACGTTGCGCCCATAAAAGCTGCCCGTTCTCATCATAAATTAGCGTCATGGTGGGGCTTTGCTTGTCGATATTTTCGGGTAACTCGACATGCAACTTATTGTTTTCCCACTGCGCAAGGGTATAGAACAGATTGCTCTCGCCACGTAACAGCCGAAACGTAGTTTTATCGAAACTGACGCTATAACCGATCAGCGCGACCATTCCGTAGGCAAGCGAAAGCACCAGTACTACCGCTGCCGTTGCCAACAGAAAACGTACCCGCAGCGAGAGCGGGAAAAAAAGACGCAGTAATTTTTTCATCAGCGCAATTCGAACAGGTAGCCCTGGCCGCGAACGGTGGTAATGACTTCTTGCGGATATTGTGCCTGAATTTTTTTGCGCAGACGTCCCATCAGTACATCAATGGTATGGCTTTCCCGCAGCTCCGCATCCGGATAGAGTTGTAGCATTAACGAATCTTTGCTGACCACTTTGCCATTATTGCGTATCAACGTTTCCATAATGGTGTATTCGAACGCGGTCAGTTTGATCACTTCGTCATTAATAGATAATTCACGGCGAGAGAGATCAACCTGAAACGGGGGGAGCGAAATGACCTGTGAAGCCAGACCGCTATTACGCCGCATTAATGCCTGCATTCGCGCCATCACCTCTTCAATATGAAACGGTTTAGTCACGTAATCATCAGCACCGGCACTTAATACTTCGACTTTGTCCTGCCAGCTTTCACGGGCGGTTAATACCAGAATCGGCAGTGAAACATCGTTGCTACGCCAGCGGCGAATCAGTGACAGACCGTCCTCGTCAGGCAATCCGAGATCGACAATCGCAATATCCGGTAAATGTTCATTGAGATAATAATCGGCTTCTTTGGCATCTTCTGCGTCATCGACCTGATGACCAGCATCCTGAATCTGAACTTTAAGGTGGTGACGTAACAACGCATTGTCTTCAACAACCAGTACGCGCATTTTTATTTCTCCCTGTCTTAATTATTAAAATAGTGTAACGCGATTATGTGTTTATGGGGGTAAACATTAAATAAACCAGCGGGGAGGGGAGGTAAAGTGAAAAAAGAAAAAGTGGATAATCTTAATAAGCAGGCCGGACAGCATCGCCATCCGGCACTGATTTGAGGCTTATTTCAGCTCATCAACCATCGTGATAGCTCGACCAATATAGTTAGCCGGCGTCATCGCTTTCAGGCGGGCTTTCTCTTCTTCTGGCAACGCCAGACCATCGATAAACTGCTTCATGCCTTCGGCGTCAACGCGCTTACCGCGAGTAAGCTCTTTCAGCTTCTCGTACGGTTTTTCGATGCCATAGCGACGCATAACTGTCTGGATTGGTTCTGCCAGCACTTCCCAGTTGTGATCCAGCTCATCCAGCAGATGGTCACGGTTCACTTCCAGTTTGCTCACGCCTTTCAGGGTGGATTGATACGCAATCAGCGCATAACCGATACCCACGCCGAGGTTACGCAGCACGGTGGAGTCGGTCAGGTCACGCTGCCAGCGGGAAACCGGCAGTTTGCTTGCCAGATGCTGCAATACCGCGTTGGAAAGGCCCAGATTCCCTTCGGAGTTTTCGAAGTCGATCGGGTTAACTTTATGCGGCATGGTGGAAGAACCAATCTCACCAGCAATGGTTTTCTGTTTGAAGTGGTTAAGGGCGATATAACCCCAGACGTCACGGTCAAAGTCGATCAGAATGGTGTTGAAGCGCGCAACGCAATCAAACAGTTCGGCAATGTAGTCGTGCGGTTCAATCTGGGTAGTGTACGGGTTCCATTGAATACCCAGCGAGGTGACGAACTCTTCGCTGAACTGATGCCAGTCAACTTCCGGGTAAGCGGCGATGTGGGCGTTATAGTTACCGACCGCGCCGTTGATTTTGCCGAGGATCTCCACCTGGTTAAGCTGGCGGTGCTGGCGCTCCATACGGTAGGCGACGTTTGCCATCTCTTTACCGATGGTTGACGGCGTGGCTGGCTGACCGTGGGTACGAGACAGCAGCGGGATATCGCGGTACTGAACGGCGAGATCTTTAATGCCATCAATCAGTTGACGCCAGTACGGCAGGATCACTTCATCACGCGCGGTTTTCAGCATTAATGCGTGGGAGAGGTTATTGATATCTTCCGAAGTACAGGCAAAGTGGATGAATTCAGAAACCGCGTGCAGTTCCGGGATCTCCGCCACTTTTTCTTTCAGGAAATACTCAACCGCTTTAACGTCGTGGTTAGTGGTACGCTCGATGGTTTTGATGCGTGCGGCATCTTCTTCGCTGAAATTGGCGACAATTGCATCAAGGTAACCGATTGCGTCGGCAGCAAAAGCAGGAACTTCCTTGATCGCTGCGTGCGCGGCCAGTTTTTGCAGCCAACGTACTTCAACTTGTACACGGAATTTCAGCAAACCATATTCGCTGAAAATCCCGCGCAGCGCGCTGAGTTTATCGCCGTAGCGTCCATCGACAGGGGAAACGGCGGTCAGTGAGGATAATTCCATAGATCACAACTCCGGGGTTAAATGAGCAAGAATTTGTTTTGCCTGAGTGGTCAGGCGATTACGAGAAAACATCAGTTGTAGACGTCCGCCGCCGACCTGGTGCCAGAGCACGGCGGCGCGAATGCCTGCCAGCAGGGTTGCGCGAACTTTCGCCTGCACTTGTGGGCTTTGCAGTACAGCAGGGGAACCGGTGACCTGAATGCGCGGGCCAAGCGGGCTGATCACATCAACATAGATAGCAGCCATCGCGCTCATCAGCGTTTCGGACTGTAAATCGAAGTGTTCGAGCTGGCGTTGCAGGCCGTTGATCCGGTTGCCCAGAGTGTCGAGCGCGCCTTTCGCTGAGGAGAGTTTGCGCTCAAGCACCATCAAGCTGAGTGTGTAGCGGGTTAATTCGGCGTTTAAGCCCTGGCAACTGCTGGCATTGAGCACGCCGAGCAGGGTTTCCAGCCCGACGCGCAGGTTGGCTTCGCTACCGCCAAAAACCGCCAGCGTCGAGCTGGGGTTCATATCAATAATACTGTTGAGTGAGACGTGTAGCGCATCGGCATCACAATGCCCCTGGTGAGCGAGTTGTTGCACCAGGCGTGCCGACTGACAAATACCGGCCAGGGCGAGGGTGATGTCATAGTAATTCTTTGCCACGTTCACTGCTTCCTTGTTTTAAGTAAAGATAATAATCAGACCGGCAGCGGCAGACGCTGCTCAATAATACCGCCACCGAGGCACACTTCACCGTTATAGAAGACGGCAGACTGGCCCGGCGTCACGGCGGCAACCGGCTCATCGAAAATCACTTTAATGCGATCGTCGTCCAGCGCCTTGACGGTGCACGGAATGTCGGTCTGGCGATAGCGGGTTTTTACCGTGCAACGCATAGTGCCGGTGAATGGTTCGCGATCGACCCAGTGCAGCTGCTGGGCAATCAACCCGACAGACATCAGCCGCGGGTGTTCATGGCCCTGAGCGACAACCAGAATGTTGTTTTCGACGTCTTTGTCCACCACATACCACGGTTCTTCGGTGCCTTCTTTGGTGCCACCGATACCCAGACCTTTACGCTGACCGAGAGTGTGATACATCAGCCCCTGGTGCTCACCAATTTCATGGCCATCGACGGTAATGATTTTGCCCGGTTGCGCCGGGAGATAACGGCCCAGGAACTCGCGGAATTTACGTTCGCCAATGAAGCAAATGCCGGTAGAGTCTTTTTTCTTCGCGGTGACCAGACCAAGATCTTCAGCAATCTTACGCACCTGCGGTTTTTCCAGTTCGCCGACCGGGAACAGGCTTTGCGCAATCTGCTCATGGCTGAGCGTATAAAGGAAGTAGCTCTGGTCTTTATTGCTGTCCAGACCACGCAGCAGGCGGCTCTTGCCATCGACATCGGCCCGACGTACGTAATGACCGGTAGCGATATAATCGGCACCTAAATCTTCGGCGGCAAATTCGAGGAAGGCTTTAAATTTGATCTCCTTGTTGCACAGAATATCCGGATTCGGCGTGCGACCGGCTTTATATTCGGCAAGGAACAGTTCGAAGACGTTGTCCCAGTACTCGGCAGCAAAGTTAACGGTGTGCAGTTCAATGCCGAGCTTGTCGCAGACCGCCTGGGCATCAGCCAGATCCGCTGCCGCTGTGCAATATTCCTCACCGTCGTCTTCTTCCCAGTTCTTCATAAACAGGCCTTCGACCTGATATCCCTGTTGTTGCAACAGCCAAGCAGAAACGGAGGAATCGACACCGCCGGACATGCCGACGATTACTTTTTTTGCGGTTTCAGACATTGGATCACTCACGACATTGAACTTCAAGGCGGCGTATTCTATCACGCAGCCTTTTAGATGACACCCTTTGTAAAAGGCCAGTTAAAATCGCCAATCATCTCCAGCGGATAACGTTGCCCGCTTTGATAACAACGAATACTTTCCGCCACCAGCGGCGAACGAAGATTTGACGCCTGTAAAATTTCTTCGGCGCTGACCCAACGGCAGCAGTCGATATCGCTGTCATGAGGCTGGGTCGGGCATATTTGCTCAAGCTCAATGGCAAAGAGGAAACGCAAAAACGGCGTTTTATCTGGCGCAATCCACTGATGCATACGAATAAAGTGTTGCGGCTGCGCGCTGATGCCGGTTTCTTCCCACAGTTCACGGGCGGCGGCTTCCACTAAGGTTTCATCGGCTTCCAGATGCCCGGCAGGTTGGTTCCATAACGCTTTACCATTAATCGTCTCTTCAACGACTAAAAATTTGCCTTCTGCGTGCACCACGCAAGCAACGGTAACGTGCGGTTTAAACATTTTGCATCCTTAATCTGTCACTTCTCGCCATTCGCCATTGGCAAGATTATCCAAAGAGTAATCTCCCATCGCATAGCGAATCAGTCGCAGCGTGGGGAAACCAACATGGGCGGTCATGCGGCGCACCTGGCGATTACGTCCTTCATATAAGGTGATCTTCAGCCAGCTGGTGGGAATACTTTTGCGTTCACGAATTGGTGGATTCCGCGGCCATAACCACGCGGGTTCGTCAACCAGCTCCGCGCCTGCGGGCAGGGTAGGGCCATCATTTAAGGTTACGCCATTGCGCAAGGCTTCAAGTGCGTCTTGTGTGGGAATACCTTCCACCTGCACATAATAGATTTTTCCGGTGCGTTTACCCGGCTGGGTTAAACGCGCCTGCAACGCGCCGTTATTGGTCAGCACCAGCAACCCTTCGCTATCGCGGTCAAGGCGACCTGCTGCATAAACGCCCTGAACCGGGATGAATTCTTTTAATGTTTTGCGTCCGGCTTCATCGGTGAACTGCGGAAGAACATCGTAGGGTTTATTGAAGAGGATCACACGCGTGGGCTGGTTTTCATGTTTACGCCTGGTAGAACGTTGCGAGCTGAATCGCTTAACCTGGTGATTTCTAAAAGAAGTTTTTTGCATGGTATTTTCAGAGATTATGAATTGCCGCATTATAGCCTAATAACGCGCATCTTTCATGATGGCAAACAATAGGGTAGTATTGACAAGTCAATTACAAATCATTAACAAAAAATTGCTCTAAAGCATCCGTATCGCAGGACGCAAACGCATATGCAACGTGGTGGCAGACGAGCAAACCAGTAGCGCTCGAAGGAGAGGTGAATGGAAAGTAAAGTAGTTGTTCCGGCACAAGGCAAGAAGATCACCCTGCAAAACGGCAAACTCAACGTTCCTGAAAATCCGATTATCCCTTACATTGAAGGTGATGGAATCGGTGTAGATGTAACCCCAGCCATGCTGAAAGTGGTCGACGCTGCAGTCGAGAAAGCCTATAAAGGCGAGCGTAAAATCTCCTGGATGGAAATTTACACCGGTGAAAAATCCACACAGGTTTATGGTCAGGATGTCTGGCTGCCTGCTGAAACCCTTGATCTGATTCGTGAATATCGAGTTGCCATTAAAGGCCCGCTGACCACTCCGGTTGGTGGCGGTATTCGTTCTCTCAACGTTGCCCTGCGTCAGGAACTGGATCTCTACATCTGCCTGCGTCCGGTACGTTACTATCAGGGCACTCCAAGCCCGGTTAAACACCCTGAACTGACCGATATGGTTATCTTCCGTGAAAACTCGGAAGACATTTATGCGGGTATCGAATGGAAAGCTGACTCTGCCGACGCCGAGAAAGTGATTAAATTCCTGCGTGAAGAGATGGGCGTGAAGAAAATTCGCTTCCCGGAACATTGCGGTATCGGTATTAAGCCGTGTTCTGAAGAAGGCACCAAACGTCTGGTTCGTGCAGCGATCGAATACGCAATTGCTAACGATCGTGACTCTGTGACCCTGGTGCACAAAGGCAACATCATGAAGTTCACCGAAGGCGCGTTTAAAGACTGGGGCTACCAGCTGGCGCGTGAAGAATTTGGCGGTGAACTGATCGACGGCGGCCCGTGGCTGAAAGTTAAAAACCCGAATACCGGCAAAGAGATCGTCATAAAAGACGTGATTGCTGATGCATTCCTGCAACAGATCCTGCTGCGTCCGGCTGAATATGATGTTATCGCCTGTATGAACCTGAACGGTGACTACATTTCTGACGCTCTGGCAGCGCAGGTTGGCGGTATCGGTATCGCCCCTGGAGCAAACATCGGTGACGAATGCGCCCTGTTTGAAGCCACCCACGGTACTGCGCCGAAATACGCCGGTCAGGACAAA
Organism: Shigella sp. SIG3; assembly: GCF_053555855.1. Classification (NCBI taxonomy): domain Bacteria; kingdom Pseudomonadati; phylum Pseudomonadota; class Gammaproteobacteria; order Enterobacterales; family Enterobacteriaceae; genus Shigella; species Shigella sp. SIG3. Next base: position 5,918 of record NZ_JBQZXE010000094.1, on the reverse strand, counting down.
GTAAACCCTGGCTCTATTATTCTCTCCGCTGAGATGATGTTACGCCATATGGGCTGGACTGAAGCCGCAGACCTGATTGTTAAAGGTATGGAAGGCGCGATCAACGCCAAGACCGTAACCTATGACTTCGAGCGTCTGATGGAAGGCGCTAAACTGCTGAAATGTTCAGAGTTTGGTGATGCGATCATCAAGAATATGTAATCACTACATGTGTTAAATATTTAAACGGGCGTATAACACGCCCGTTGTTTTATTTATGTGGATATTATTAATAGCATATCGAGCATATTTATATAAAACCTATTACTTGAGCCCATATGGGCATATTTTTATAATACAACTCTTATGCAAACATTTATTTGTTATTTCGCTTTCTCCTGGAGGACACTCTTGACTGCTTTTGAGTAAACTCCATAAATTCTTGTTGAATGGTGCAATGTTATAAATAGTAATAGGATATTCTTTTTCCTTAAGGATAATACCAAGCTTAACCGGTGTAAATATCCTTCCAGGAGGAAGAAATATAGTAGATTGATACCAGATGATCATTTTCATATCACCCCATATGGCTGAAAAAGATATGCCGCATGTAGGTTGAATTACCGTGTCAATTACTACCCACTTCATTTGTTATGTCTTATCCCACGGTATTTAATATAGTTCATTTGGATGTTCATTTCTTTATTTTGCATATGAGTATATTACCCCTTCAAAAAATAAATTAATTAAAACGATTGCTTATATAAAACAAAATTTAAATCAAGGAATCTCAATGGATGTTAAACAAAATGAGATTTAGTGAAAACAATAAATTATTCACTTCGTTTTAGATTTGTTTAGCTATAATGTTATACATTCAAATGACTGAACATCCTGTAATTAAAACATAGCCTTTATGCTACTTGGTGCCAATTTGCTAAACATTATGGTTGCCTTTTTATATAACGATAATAATGAATATAAACATGACATGAGAATAAGGTTTCAATTTTTGAGTTATATAGGAAAGGTTTAACCTGTTCCTGGCTAAAATACATATAACTGGATGATGACTAAACCAAAACACATATGCGTTAAGTATTGAAACGGGCGTATGGCACACCCGTTGTTTTTATAAATATATTAACCGTTATAAAATAACGTATAAAAAGTCAAGTGATCACATTTCAAATATCAATTTGATAGTATGGGCTTGGTGATTATTTATGGGTAGCAATAAAAGGACAGTATTTATCATCCATAGGGATAGTCTCTGTACTTTTATTCCCATTATGCTAATGCCTTACTGAATTATGAAGCATTTCTTAAGCATCCAACTTTAGCTAGATTAATGGTTTATTATTTTCTACATCTTCAATATATAAAAGCGTATTATCAATGGCGTAGTAACTGCGTTTGTTATGATTAACATCAGTAACCCAACGGAAAACGCCCGCGCCTGCTAGTGTTGAACAGTATTCCCGAAATGTAGATTTTCCGCAAATATGAAGCAATGCGGCCTCTTTTATTTTAGCAGGATTCTTGGTCGTACTAACTTTTAACTGGTTCCTGGTTCCTCTTAATAACAAAACCGTGTCATCGTGAGTAATAATTCTGATGTTATCCGTAGCCAGATAATAAATGTAATGTGCAATACGGTGATGTTTTAATTCTGAATAAAACCAGGAGAAGTTTTGCTCTTTTCTCACTTGCTCAAACATCTTTTGAAAAACAACGACCTGATCCATCAGGATAATAACCTCTTGTTAGTTGTGAGACTGCGTAGTGTGCACGATCGGTTTTACCACTTCAATCTGGTCTGTCCTTTGGCTGTGATATGTACAGAGTGTGATAGAGGGATTACCTGAATTCTCCCGGTGAGCATTTTGCAACGGACCAGCTCCGGTACAAATGCTGTTGTGGGTTCAGATTATAACATTCTGTCTAAGGGGCGGGATAAAGGTGAAATTAGGGGGCATGAAAGATGACTTTATAACCTTGCTCACCCCAATGTTGTAAAAGTTCGTTTTGCCTTCTCGTTGGTGCCATGCCTGTCCAGACAATCAATGTTTGCGTCGGGAACAGTTCCGGGCGCGGCGATTCAATGGGATCAGCAAGAACAGAAATGTGCCATCCTGACAATGATAAACGCCATGCTTCCAGCCACAATCGTGCTCTCTCTTCAACATTCCACGCCATCAGAATGGCTTCTTTACCGGGCTTACGGCGCGTTTCGAAAAGCGAGGTTGCTGCGTATTCAATTAATGCGCCGTCAAACATACTGCTCATAATGCGGGAGGTGTTGTGATCAAGCACGAGACGCTGGCGAACAGGAAGGTAAACATGATTAATCAATTGATCTACTGGGTACTCTCGACCCAGTGAAATAATTCTCGCGCGTAGTTTGGCAGGATTAGCCATACGAAGAATTGACATCATCTCTTCTTGCAGGCGGCTCCAGTCATCTTCCGTATCCTGGCTGGTGGTTTCCAGTAATGCTTTAACTTTGCCTACAGGGACGCCATTACTGATCCAACGCTTGATCTCTTCGATGCGTTGTATGTCTTCTTCATCAAAGAGTCGGTGTCCGCCTTCACTGCGCTGTGGTTTTAACAAACCGTAGTGGCGTTGCCAGGCCCGGAGAGTGACAGGATTAATCCCGCAACGTTCAGCAACATCACCAATGCTGTAATAAGCCACAATTCCTCCTTGCGGTCACAAATCTCCGTCGCCGGTACACGACCCAATAATACTTTGTACAATATACGCTAAAATTGTACAAAGTATAAATAAGATTTCAGCTAAATTGGATGAAACATTATTTTTAATGTAGATTAAATTTAAACATAACGTATTCATTTTCACGATGATTTACTGAAATCATGTGAAAGAATGTGCTGAAAATTATTTTTTCTCTGGCCACGCTATGGAAGGGATACCATTCAATTTAGCTTTAGCAAACAGATCTCCCTGAAACATCTCAATTCCTGCGGATTCAAGCCACATCCACTCTTCTGGTGTTGCCACGCCCATAGCACTGACTTGAATTTCAAGTGATGTACAGCATTTTATGATCGCTTGAATAATTGCCTGCCGTGGCCCGCTTTTATGAACATTGGTAATCAATTCCTGACTGATTTTAATTCTGTCAGGCTGGAAGCGTGACAGGAGTAACAAACCGGCAAAACCTGCGCCAAAATGATCAATTGCTACACTGATACCGGCAGCCTTAAGCGATTTAATCGCTTCTGCAAACTCATCAAACCGAGATATAACTTCACTTTCAGTAAATTCAACGATGATTTGTTCAGGCACCAGAGCATTGGCCTTTATTTCATCAAGTAAAAAAGAGACTGCGTCAGGTTCGTTAACCAGGGTCATAGGTAATAGATTGATTGAAATCATTTTATCACCGAGCTCAAGTGCGTGTGTCATCGCGAATGCAAGCGCCTTACTTTTGAGATCCGCTGTGTAGATTTCCCCGTCTTTACGCTGCCCAACCGCTATGGCTGATGGGCTATCTTCATTTTTTTGCACAATGGCTTCAAAAGCGATTATCCGCCGCGATAAGGGATCGACAATAGGATGAAAGGCAAAGTGGTCGTTTATAGTTGGTGAAAGGGTACAGGAATCAAGTTCTTTATCAGATCCGTCAGCGATAAAAAGCCAGGAGTCTTCGGCAGGGATCTCGAAATAGGTTGATTGTTCGGTTGCAAGGACAAAAGTACGAAAAAATTGTAGCGCTCTGTCATCATAAGTTAGCTGAAATTTTGATGTGCCTTTGTCGAATACGGCCTGTAAAACGTCATCTCGCTCGTGCAGGCGCAAATCAAATAATTCCATTCCCGCTTTGCCAAAACGGCGAGCAGGCGCGTAATCGCACAGCAGCTCAACAATATTATAGTGCCGTGGATCTTGGCATATAGCCCGATATATCATTTTAACCTGTTCTTCCGGACCTTCCAGAAGCTGGAAAAAATGAGAACCATTAAACAGTAAGATCCCTGTTACGTCAGACTGCATGTTCCTGCGATTTGCTATCGAAACCATTTCTTCGATTTTTTTGACAGGTTCGTCGTCACGTATATGGCTACGATAAATAAGGGTGGTAAGCATTAACAATCCAGGGTAATGGGTGAGGCGAGAGTAAGACGGTAACAGACATATCTTCTTGTGTCTTTCTTTTAATACCAAAACATAACCGTTTCTTTACATTGATAAAAAATGGAAAAAGTTGAACACGAGTTGGCGAAAAATCTTGTATAGATTGTCAGTTAAATGATGCAATATGTTTTATCATAACACATTGTTTTATATACATTAGTACTAATTGCAAAAAATTAATTTATCATTCTGTACACATATTTCGTACAAGTTTGCTATTGTTACCTCACTTCACATTGATTAACATTTTTAACAGAGGCGTAGCATGCATCAAAATTCAGTGACTTCAGATTCTGCGGGAGCAATCACTCGTTACTTTGCAAAAGCTAACTTGCCTACTCAGCAGGAAACTCTCGGGGAAATTGTGACTGAGATTTTGAAAGATGGACGTAATCTGAGTCGAAAGTCGCATTGTGCCAAACTTCTTTGCCGACTGGAACAAGCGACAGGGGAAGAGGAACAGAAACATTATAATGCACTAATTGGGTTGCTTTTTGAATAATGCAACAGCCTGATTATTTAACAGGTTAGCTATGAAGTCGTTATGAAGACATCTGATAATGAACGTATAAAATATGAAATTACTGGCCAGGCGGTGCTCCAGATACTGCGCATGAAGATAAATTTTTCATTGCAGACTCTTATTAAGCAATTACTCGTAATGAAATCGGCTGAGGAAGATGCTTTCCGACGCGATTTAATTGACAGCATAATTCGTGATTTTAGCAATAGTGATTCAGGAGGGCCAAACCGAAGAACAGCGACAGCTGACAATAAAAGTATGTTCAATGGTAAGAAAATAAACAGAATACATTAAAATTTCATAAGTAAGATGAGAGGTTACCATGCTTGAAGATACTACAATTCATAATGCAATAACTGATAAAGCGTTAGCAAGTTACTTTCGCAGTTCGGGTAATTTGTTAGAAGAAGAGTCAGCAGTGTTAGGGCAGGCTGTCACCAATTTAATGCTTTCAGGCGATAATGTTAATAATAAAAATATTATCTTAAGTCTGATACACTCCCTGGAAACAACAAGTGATATTCTCAAAGCTGATGTGATTAGAAAAACACTGGAAATCGTGTTGCGATACACAGCTGATGATATGTAACTTCTAATTATTAAGTATAAGTTTATAGAAAACTCATTCATCTTATTTTTGTCTGTCGCTTTAGACTATACACAGCATAATTTTATTGGGTTAATATTTCTACGAGGCTGACATGAATAATTCAATCCCAGAGAGATTTATTTTTCAATGTGCTTTGTTTAAAAATCTCGAGAGGGAGGTGTTCATGACGCATGGGTATGTTGATAGTCATATTATTGATCAGGCTTTACGCTTGCGTTTAAAAGATGAAACCAGTGTGATTCTTTCTGATCTCTATCTGCAAATATTGCAGTACATTGAAATGCATAAGACTACACTAACGGATATCATTATTAATGACAGGGAATCCGTGCTCTCTTAGAACTTGAGTAAGGTTTTAGAATAAACATCAGCTGTATCACCATGCTGATGCAAAGTGAGCATTTCAGGCGTTATGCTTTCTTATTATGTCCGCAATATCAGGTGTCAAGAATGGAGAGTTCTCGCTCTCCATTCTTGACGCCTGATATCCCGCCTAACTTATTTTGTACTGCCTACATTATGCTCAATAATTAATGGGTTAGATCAAGATGGAGAAAATTTTATCTTCGGCGTGGATATTTCTTATGCTCTCTACCATGCATCTCTGTAGATGCCAGCGCGAGCGAATGAATGGCATTTTCA
>NZ_JBQZXE010000093.1:0-14961 GCF_053555855.1 Shigella sp. SIG3 | reverse complement strand
TCAAACCAGGCATGGGAATCGCCACTGTGGTTAAACACGCCGTCCAGCACCAGCCGCATTCCCAGCTGCTGCGTATTGTGTCGCAAACGCAGCAACGCCCCATCACCGCCAAACTGCGGATCGACATGGCGATAATCCTCGGTATCGTATTTATGTACGCTGGGAGCTTTAAACACCGGATTGAGATACAGCGCTGTCACGCCAAGCTTTTTCAGATACGGCAGTTTTTCGCTTATCCCGTCCAGATCGCCGCCATAGAACGTTGATCCGCCCGCCTGCGCCGTGACCGGTTCATCCCAGTCACGCAAGATGATCTCTTGTCCGGCTGCATGATGGTAATAGACATGATCCTGTTCAGCTTCACGAGGAAGACTACGCGCAAAACGATCAGGGAAGATCTGATAAAAAATCTGATCCGCAGCCCATTGTGGGCCGATATCCGGTACATCGACGGCAAACTGCTCCAGTCGTGCCGGCGGCATTCGGCTGAAGCCCTGCGGTGTAAACCAACGCTGGCGATCGTGCCACAGCAGTTTGAAACTGTAACGCCGCCGGGGTTGTCCGCTGGAGAGATCAATCGCCGCACGCCATGCGGTGACGCCTGGCTGCGGCTGACTGCGCTGCTTATGCATTGGTACTGACATTTCTTCGTTATCGTGTTCTGTACGCAGCATAATGCGCTGCGGTGGGTCTTCGCCCGTCAGCCACAGTGTAATGAGCAGTTGATCTTTGCTTTGTTTAACAAATGGGGGCACCGGCAGGTGCCATGCATTTAACATCATAATTCCCCTGTGATGAAAATCTGATCACCTTGCCATAGCCTAATGCAGGATCACTCATCATCTGAAGGATATTTGGGGGAGGAGGACGGGGGCGGATAACTTTCGGAATAGCCGGATCAGGATTTCCTCCTGAACCGGCTTACAGAACGCAAGTATTATTGGTTTTCAGCCAGCTGACGATCGTGGCGGCGTTTAAACATCCAGCCAATCAACAGCACAACAATCCACGCGAAACCGACATACAGCGAGATACGCGTATCCGGGTGATAACCAATCAACCCGATAATAAAGAGCAGGAAAATCAGCCCGCCGATGGTCGTTGCTACCCCACCCGGCACTTTAAATTTCAGCGCCTTAACTTCTTCTGGCGGCAAACGGCGACGGAAGGCGATTTGCGACAGCAGGATCATAATCCACACCCATACCGTGGCGAAGGTTGCCAGCGAAGCGATCACCAGGAAGACGTTTTCCGGCATGATGTAGTTCAGATACACCGCAAACAGCAGCGCGGTAGTCATCACCAGCACCGTAACCCACGGAATACCGCGACGCGACGTTTTGCTGAAAATTTTCGGTGCGCTGCCCTGCTCTGCCATACCGTGGAGCATACGGCCTACGCCAAATACGTCACTGTTAATTGCCGACAGCGAAGCGGTCAGCACAACAAAGTTAAGAATGCTGGCGGCAAAGGTAATGCCCATATGCTGGAACGTCAGCACGAACGGGCTACCGGCAGTGCCAACCTGATTCCACGGGTAGATAGACATAATGACGAACAGCGTACCGACGTAGAACACCAGAATACGCATCGGCACGGAGTTAATCGCACGCGGAATCGATTTCTCAGGATCTTTCGCTTCACCGGCGGTAATCCCGATAATTTCGATCCCACCGTAAGCAAACATCACCATTTGCAACGACATTACCATGCCAAGCCAGCCGTTACTGAAGAAGCCGCCGTTGCTCCACAGGTTATGAATACCGGTCGGTTGCCCGCCGTTGCCAATCCCCCAGATGATGATGCCGAAACCGGCGACAATCATGATGATGATGGTGGCGACTTTAAAGAACGAGAACCAGAATTCCAGCTCACCGAAGACCTTCACGCTCATCAGGTTTACGGCGCAAATGATCAGCACCACGCTCAGTACCCAAATCCAGTGCGGCACCGTCGGGAACAAGACCCCCATATAGATACCAAAAGCGGTCACATCGGCGATGGCGACAATAAGGATTTCAAAGCAGTAGGTCCATCCGGTAATGTAACCTGCCAGCGGGCCAAGGTTTTCCTGCGCATAACGCGAGAAAGAGCTGGCGGCCGGGTTATGTACCGACATTTCCCCCAGCGCACGCATAATGATATACGCCGCGATACCACCGATAATATAGGCCAACAACACGCTCGGACCGGCCATTTTGATGGCGTCTGCCGAACCGTAAAACAGCCCGGTGCCAATTGCTGAACCCAGTGCCATAAAGCGTATGTGGCGGGTACTTAGCCCACGCTTTAGCTTATTCTTACTTTCCATCAATTCCTAACCCATCAACACAATAAAAAACCACGGGGCATCGCAGCCCCGTGGTTAAAACAAATGTTCAGTGATTTAGTGAGCGCTGGAGGTCACCTGACGACCTGCCGCGCGATCCCAGATAATGGCCAGAACCACCATCACCACTGTTGGCATTAACCACGCCAGACCTTGTTCGGCCAGCGGTAAACGCTGCGCCCAGGACGGTAAGATATCGCTGAATGCAGATGCTTTGATCCCGTCGAGAATACCAAAAAGCAGGCTGATAAACATCGGCGGAGCAATCACGCGGGACGAATTATGCCACCATGAGCGTGTAAAACTTAATACAACCAGTGCGATACACGGCGGATAAATAGCGGTCAGCACCGGTACGGAGATCTGGATCAGCTGGCTTAAGCCGAGGTTAGACACCACCATCGAGAAGCCGCCGAGGATAAACACCAGCGTACGATAAGAGAGCGGTACGTACTGGGCAAAGAATTCTGCACAAGCACAGGTCAGGCCAACCGCCGTGACCAGACAGGCGATGAAGATTAACGCCGCCAGCAGGAAGCTACCGCCGCCGCCAAAGGTGTGCTGAACGTAAGCATGCAGAATAGCAGCGCCGTTTGCAGACTGATCGACCAGCGACGCGCTGTCTGAACCCAGACAGAACAGCGCCAGGTACAGCAAAGTCAGACCAACACCCGCCATCAGGCCAGCCCAGACGGTATAACGGGTCAGCAGACGCGCTTCGGTAACGCCACGAGAACGCGCCGCGTTAACAATAACGATACCAAACACCATTGCGCCCAGCGTATCCATGGTCAGATAGCCGTTAACGAAGCCGTTAGAAAATGCAGCGTTTTGATAAGCCTCAGTCGCCGTGCTGATAGAACCCGCCGGCCAGACAATCGCGACAACAGACAGGATGACCAGCGCGATAATTTTCAGCGGCGCAAGGAAGTTGCCCACGGTATCCAGCAGCTTGCCCGGATAGAGCGAAACCAGAATAACGATAGCGAAATAGACCAGGCTGTAGATAAACAGCGGCAGCGCGGAATCACCCGTCAGCGGCGCAATCCCCACTTCAAAGGAAACGGTAGCTGTACGCGGCGTAGCGAAAAGCGGCCCCACCGCCAGGTAACAAACCGTTGCCAGCAGTACGCCAGCGACTTTACCGATTGGCGTGCTGAGGCTGTCAACACCGCCGCCAACTTTTGCCAGCGCCACTACCGTTAATACCGGCAGGCCAACGGCAGTAATGAGGAAGCCGAATGCCGCAGTCCAGACGTGTTCGCCTGCCTGTAAGCCGACCATTGGAGGGAAAATAATGTTACCTGCGCCGACGAACAACGCAAATGTCATAAAGCCCAGAGCGATGATATCGCGCGATCTTAATTGATGGGTCATAAATCATACTGCCTGTGGATGTGGTGTTGTAACGTTAAATTTTTGTGCCAATCCCTGGGGATGATACAGCGGTATATTTAAACAATTTTAGCGGAAAATACTCCCAACCAGGCGCGGCGAAGAATAGTTTTTCGATTTACCGCGTTAATGCAGTCAGTATGACAGCACCTGAAGCGCAATTTAAACGCTTATAACGTTTTAAAGCAAGGAGGGATCTAAAAACCAGAGGTATATAGCGATAAGAAATCACCAACCAGTATAAAACACTATTTCCGTGAAAAAGACATGGCTAATCATGCGAACAAAAAATCACCAACCGTTGTAAAATCTAACGCCCGTATTTTGACTGCAAAGAAAATAAGCCAGCATCGGCTGGCTTATGGCAATAAAAGATGACAAAGGCGGATTAATCGCTGTTTTTGGCAATTAAACGTTCCGGGATAACAAAACTGAAACGTGTTCCTTTTCCTACTGTACTCTCAATATTCAGGCGACTTTCGTGATGATTCACCGCATGTTTCACGATCGCTAACCCTAATCCGCTACCGCCGGTTTGCCGGGAACGCGCTTTATCAACGCGATAAAAACGCTCGGTCAGGCGCGGAATATGCTCCGGTGCAATGCCCGGTCCGTTATCTTCAACGCTAAATTCGGCACCGTGCGGCACTCGCTGCCAGCGTACGGTGATATGCGTGCCTTCCGGCGTATGATTCACGGCGTTATAGACCAGGTTCGAAATCGCACTGCGTAGCTGATCTTCGTTGCCAGACACCTTGAGGCCGTTATCTATCTCAAAGGTAAATGTCTGTTTTTTCTGACTCAGAGTCTGAGCCTCGCGCTCAACAACGCGCAGCATCATCGGCACATCAACCTTTTCATTGAGCAATTGCGTCGGCGAGGCTTCAATTTTCGACAGCGTTAGCAACTGCTTCACCAGCCCTTCCATCCGCTGGGTCTGCTCGCGCATGGTGTGCAACGCTTTTTCGCGTACCGCGCCTTCCAGCGGCTGCTCATCCATCATCTCCAGGTAACCCTGTAACACGGTCAATGGCGTACGTAACTCATGGCTCACGTTGGCAAAAAAGTTACGCCGCGCCCCTTCCAGTTGATGCATTTGCGTGACATCACGCGCCACCATCAACAACTGTTTGTGGGTATAAGGCATGACGCGAATTTCCAGATGCCGCCCGGTGTTGAGCACCAGATTGAGCGGGCGAGAAAAATCACGCGTTTTCAGATATTGCGTAAACTCCGGGTAACGCAGTAGGTTAAGGATGTTCTGCCCGTTATCTTCCGGCCAGCGCAAACCAAGAATTTGTTGCGCCAGACCGTTACACCAGAAAATACCGCCCTCTTCCGTGGTCAGCACCACCGCGTCGGGCAGCGACTCCGCGCCGCTACGAAAGCGTTTAATCAGATTGCCCAGTTCACGGCGGCGTTTTTTATTTCGCAGCTGCATCTGGTGTAAGCCGTATAGTAGCGGTTCCCAGCTACCACGCCCCGGTGGCGGGGTCATACTGCGATCCACCCACAGCCACCATGAAAGGCGCAATAAATTCCAGAAATGCCAGATAAGCAGTCCTGTTACCGATGCCAGCAAAAACCAGGGCAGGTAACCAAAAAATGCACCCAGGATGAAAGCCGGGAGGCAGCAAAGTAGCAGCTCCAGCACCAGCCTTTTCCACGACAGCCGTTCCAGCACGTAAGATACTCCAGTTAAGAAATCATAAGCCCTGCTCTGCGTCCGATGAGCAAGGCGTTAAAAGCGGGTTGAAAAACGATATCCTGTACCGCGCACGGTCTGCACCATGCGGTCATGCCCGCCGGGCTCCAGTGCTTTACGCAGGCGACGAATGTGGACATCGACCGTGCGGTCTTCCACATACACGTTAGTTCCCCAGACGTGGTTTAACAGCTGCTCGCGGCTGTACACGCGCTCAGGATGCGTCATAAAAAAGTGCAGCAGTTTAAATTCTGTCGGCCCCATCTCCAGCGGCTCTTCGCCCGCCATCACTCGGTGAGATGTCGGGTCGAGACTTAATCCCTGCATCTCAATCACCTCTTCCACCGCCATTGGCGAAATACGGCGCATTACCGCTTTGATTCGCGCCACCAGCTCCTTCGGCGAAAATGGCTTGGTGATATAGTCATCCGCGCCGGTTTCAAGGCCGCGCACGCGATCTTCTTCTTCCCCTCTGGCGGTCAACATCACCACTGGAATATCCCGGGTCATCGACTCGCGCTTGAGGTGTTTGATGAACTGGATACCGGAGCCGCCAAGTAACATCCAGTCAAGGAGAATTAAATCCGGCCAGGGTTCATTCAGTTGATTCACAGCACTGTCATAATCTTCCGCTTCGACCGGCTGAAAGCCATTTTGTTCGAGCACGAAGCAGACCATTTCGCGAATTGGAGCTTCATCTTCTACGACCAGAATACGTCTCGCCATGATTTGCCCTGTTGTAATAAATAGGTTGCGATCATTAATGCGACGTCATTATGCGTCAGATTTATGACAGATTTATGAAAAGCTCGTCGCACATATCTTCAGGTTATTGATTTCCGTGGCGCAGAAAAAAGCAAATGGCACATCTGTTTGGGTATAATCGCGACCATGCTTTTTCGCCAGGGAACCGTTATGCGCATCCTTCACACCTCAGACTGGCATCTCGGCCAGAACTTCTACAGTAAAAGCCGCGAAGCTGAACATCAGGCTTTTCTTGACTGGCTGCTGGAGACAGCACAAACCCATCAGGTGGATGCGATTATTGTTGCTGGTGATGTTTTCGATACCGGCTCGCCGCCCAGTTACGCCCGCACGTTATACAACCGTTTTGTTGTCAATTTACAGCAAACTGGCTGTCATCTGGTGGTACTGGCAGGAAACCATGACTCGGTCGCCACGCTGAATGAATCGCGCGATATCATGGCGTTCCTCAATACAACCGTGGTCGCCAGCGCCGGACATGCGCCGCAAATCTTGCCTCGTCGCGACGGGACGCCAGGCGCAGTGCTGTGCCCCATTCCGTTTTTACGCCCGCGTGACATTATTTCCAGCCAGGCGGGGCTTAACGGTATTGAAAAACAGCAGCATTTACTGGCAGCGATTACCGATTATTACCAACAACACTATGCCGATGCCTGCAAACTGCGCGGCGATCAGCCTCTGCCCATCATCGCCACGGGACATTTAACGACCGTGGGTGCCAGTAAAAGTGACGCCGTGCGTGACATTTATATTGGCACGCTGGACGCGTTTCCGGCACAAAACTTTCCACCAGCCGACTACATCGCGCTCGGGCATATTCACCGCGCACAGATTATTGGCGGCATGGAACATGTTCGCTATTGCGGTTCCCCCATTCCACTGAGTTTTGATGAATGCGGTAAGAGTAAATATGTCCATCTGGTGACATTTTCAAACGGCAAATTAGAGAGCGTGGAAAACCTGAACGTACCGGTAACTCAACCCATGGCGGTGCTGAAAGGCGATCTGGCGTCGATTACCGCACAGCTGGAACAGTGGCGCGATGTATCGCAGGAGCCACCTGTCTGGCTGGATATCGAAATCACTACTGATGAGTATCTGCATGATATTCAGCGCAAAATCCAGGCATTAACCGAATCATTGCCTGTCGAAGTATTGCTGGTACGTCGGAGTCGTGAACAGCGCGAGCGTGTGTTAGCCAGCCAACAGCGTGAAACCCTCAGCGAACTCAGCGTCGAAGAGGTGTTCAATCGCCGTCTGGCACTGGAAGAACTGGATGAATCGCAGCAGCAACGTCTGCAGCATCTTTTCACCACGACGTTGCATACCCTCGCCGGAGAACACGAAGCATGAAAATTCTCAGCCTGCGCCTGAAAAACCTGAACTCATTAAAAGGCGAATGGAAGATTGATTTCACCCGCGAGCCGTTCGCCAGCAACGGGCTGTTTGCCATTACCGGCCCAACCGGTGCGGGGAAAACCACCCTGCTGGACGCCATTTGTCTGGCGCTGTATCACGAAACTCCGCGTCTCTCTAACGTTTCACAATCGCAAAATGATCTCATGACCCGCGATACCGCTGAATGTCTGGCGGAGGTGGAGTTTGAAGTGAAAGGTGAAGCGTATCGCGCGTTCTGGAGCCAGAATCGGGCGCGTAACCAGCCGGACGGTAATTTGCAGGTGCCTCGCGTAGAGCTGGCGCGCTGCGCCGACGGCAAAATTCTCGCCGACAAAGTGAAAGATAAGCTGGAACTGACAGCGACGTTAACCGGGCTGGATTACGGGCGCTTCACCCGTTCGATGCTGCTTTCGCAGGGGCAATTTGCTGCCTTCCTGAATGCCAAACCCAAAGAACGCGCGGAATTGCTCGAGGAGTTAACCGGCACTGAAATCTACGGGCAAATCTCGGCGATGGTTTTTGAGCAGCACAAATCGGCCCGTACTGAGCTGGAGAAGCTGCAAGCGCAGGCCAGCGGCGTCACGTTGCTCACGCCGGAACAAGTGCAATCGCTGACAGCGAGTTTGCAGGTACTTACTGACGAAGAAAAACAGTTAATTACCGCGCAGCAGCAAGAACAACAATCGCTAAACTGGTTAACGCGTCAGGACGAATTGCAGCAAGAAGCCAGCCGCCGTCAGCAGGCCTTGCAACAGGCGTTAGCCGAAGAAGAAAAAGCGCAACCTCAACTGGCGGCGCTTAGTCTGGCACAACCGGCACGAAATCTTCGTCCACACTGGGAACGCATCGCAGAACACAGCGCGGCGCTGGCGCATATTCGCCAGCAGATTGAAGAAGTAAATACTCGCTTACAGAGCACAATGGCGCTTCGCGCGAGCATTCGCCACCACGCGGCGAAGCAGTCAGCAGAATTACAGCAGCAGCAACAAAGCCTGAATACCTGGTTACAGGAACACGACCGCTTCCGTCAGTGGAACAACGAACTGGCGGGTTGGCGTGCGCAGTTCTCCCAACAAACCAGCGATCGCGAGCATCTGCGGCAATGGCAGCAACAGTTAACCCATGCTGAGCAAAAACTTAATGCGCTTGCGGCGATCACGTTGACGTTAACCGCCGATGAAGTTGCTACCGCCCTGGCGCAACATGCCGAGCAACGCCCACTGCGTCAGCGCCTGGTCGCGCTGCATGGGCAGATTGTTCCCCAACAAAAACGTCTGGCGCAGTTAATGGTCACTATCCAGAATGTCACTCTGGAACAGACGCAACGTAATGTCGCACTTAACGAAATGCGCCAGCGTTATAAAGAAAAGACGCAGCAACTTGCCGATGTGAAAACCATTTGCGAGCAGGAAGCGCGCATCAAAACGCTGGAAGCCCAGCGTGCACAGTTACAGGCGGGTCAGCCTTGTCCACTTTGTGGTTCCACCAGCCACCCGGCGGTCGAGGCGTATCAGGCGCTGGAGCCTGGTGTTAATCAGTCTCGATTACTGGCGCTGGAAAACGAAGTTAAAAAGCTCGGCGAAGAAGGTGCGGCGCTGCGCGGGCAACTGGATGCATTAACGAAGCAGCTTCAGCGCGATGAAAACGAAGCGCAAAGCCTCCGACAAGATGAGCAAGCACTTACTCAACAATGGCAAGCCGTCACGGCCAGCCTCAATATCACCTTGCAGCCACAGGACGATATTCAACCGTGGCTGGATGCACAAGATGAGCACGAACGCCAGCTGCGGTTACTCAGCCAACGACATGAATTACAAGGGCAGATTGCCGCGCATAATCAGCAAATTATCCAGTATCAACAGCAAATTGAACAACGTCAGCAGCAGCTCTTAACGGCATTGGCGGGTTATGCACTGACATTGCCACAGGAAGATGAAGAAGAGAGCTGGTTGGCGACACGTCAGCAAGAAGCGCAGAGCTGGCAGCAACGCCAGAACGAATTAACCGCGCTGCAAAACCGTATTCAGCAGCTGACGCCGATTCTGGAAACGTTGCCGCAAAGTGATGATCTCCCGCACAGCGAAGAAACTGTGGCGCTGGATAACTGGCGGCAGGTTCATGAACAATGTCTCGCATTACACAGCCAGCAGCAGACGTTACAGCAACAGGATGTTCTGGCGGCGCAAAGTCTGCAAAAAGCCCAAGCGCAGTTTGACACCACGCTACAGGCCAGCGTCTTTGACGATCAGCAGGCGTTCCTTGCGGCGCTAATGGATGAACAAACACTAACGCAGCTGGAACAGCTCAAGCAGAATCTGGAAAACCAGCGCCGTCAGGCGCAAACGCTGGTCACTCAGACAGCAGAAACGCTGGCACAGCATCAACAACACCGACCTGACGGGTTGGCTCTCACTGTGACGGTGGAGCAGATTCAGCAAGAGTTAGCGCAAACTCACCAAAAGTTGCGTGAAAACACCACGAGTCAAGGCGAGATTCGCCAGCAGCTGAAGCAGGATGCAGATAACCGTCAGCAACAACAAACCTTAATGCAGCAAATTGCTCAAATGACGCAGCAGGTTGAGGACTGGGGATATCTGAATTCGCTAATAGGTTCCAAAGAGGGCGATAAATTCCGCAAGTTTGCCCAGGGGCTGACGCTGGATAATTTAGTCCATCTCGCTAATCAGCAACTTACCCGGCTGCACGGGCGCTATCTGTTACAGCGCAAAGCCAGCGAGGCGCTGGAAGTCGAGGTTGTTGATACCTGGCAGGCAGATGCGGTACGCGATACCCGTACCCTTTCCGGCGGCGAAAGTTTCCTCGTTAGTCTGGCGCTGGCGCTGGCGCTTTCGGATCTGGTCAGCCATAAAACACGTATTGACTCGCTGTTCCTTGATGAAGGTTTTGGCACGCTGGATAGCGAAACGCTGGATACCGCCCTTGATGCGCTGGATGCCCTGAACGCCAGTGGCAAAACCATCGGTGTGATTAGCCACGTAGAAGCGATGAAAGAGCGTATTCCGGTGCAGATCAAAGTGAAAAAGATCAACGGCCTGGGCTACAGCAAACTGGAAAGTACGTTTGCAGTGAAATAACTATTCAGCAGGATAATGAATACAGAGGGGCGAATTATCTCTTGGCCTTGCTGGTCGTTATCCTGCAAGCTATCACTTTATTGGCTACGGTGATTGGTAGCCGTTCTGGTGGTTGTGATGGTGGTATGAAAAAAGTCATTTTATCTTTGGCTCTGGGCACGTTTGGTTTGGGGATAGCCGAATTTGGCATTATGAGCGTGCTCACGGAGCTGGCGCATAACGTAGGAATTTCGATTCCTGCTGCCGGGCATATGATCTCGTATTATGCACTGGTGGTGGTGGTCGGTGCGCCAATCATCGCACTCTTTTCCAGCCGCTACTCACTCAAACATATCTTGTTGTTTCTGGTGGCGTTGTGCGTCATTGGCAACGCCATGTTCACGCTCTCTTCGTCTTACCTGATGCTCGCCATTGGTCGGCTGGTATCCGGCTTTCCGCATGGCGCATTTTTTGGCGTCGGAGCGATCGTGTTATCAAAAATTATCAAACCCGGAAAAGTCACCGCCGCCGTGGCGGGGATGGTTTCCGGGATGACAGTCGCCAATTTGCTGGGCATTCCGCTGGGAACGTATTTAAGTCAGGAATGCTGGCGTTACACCTTTTTATTGATCGCTGTTTTTAATATTGCGGTGATGGCATCGGTCTATTTTTGGGTGCCAGATATTCGCGACGAGGCGAAAGGAAATCTGCGCGAACAATTTCACTTTTTGCGCAGCCCGGCCCCGTGGTTAATTTTCGCCGCCACGATGTTTGGCAACGCAGGTGTGTTTGCCTGGTTCAGCTACGTAAAGCCATACATGATGTTTATTTCCGGTTTTTCGGAAACGGCGATGACCTTTATTATGATGTTAGTTGGGCTAGGGATGGTGCTGGGAAATATGCTAAGTGGCAGGATTTCAGGACGTTATTCACCACTGCGCATTGCAGCAGTGACTGACTTTATCATTGTACTGGCACTGCTGATGCTCTTTTTCTGCGGCGGCATGAAAACAACGTCGCTTATTTTTGCTTTTATTTGTTGCGCGGGATTATTTGCCCTTTCAGCACCTCTGCAAATATTGTTACTGCAAAATGCCAAAGGCGGAGAGTTATTAGGTGCCGCAGGTGGGCAAATAGCGTTTAACCTCGGTAGCGCCGTCGGCGCATATTGCGGAGGTATGATGCTGACGCTGGGGCTGGCATATAATTACGTGGCACTGCCTGCCGCCCTGTTTTCGTTTGCTGCGATGTCATCGTTGCTGCTGTATGGTCGCTATAAGCGCCAGCAAGCGGCGGATAGTCCGGTGCTGGCGAAACCACTGGGGTAGATTACTGTCACGGTGCGCGTTGCTTATTGCCGGATGCGGCGTGAACGCCTTATCCGCCCTACGCGGTTCTGGCACATTTTGTAGGCCTGATAAGACGCGGCAAGCGTCGCATCAGGCATGATGCGCCAATTGCCTACGTTTTTTACTCTTGTGGCCATAACCACGCAGCGCCGCGTACGCCGCTGGAATCACCGTGCTTCGCCTTACTCACCGGCGTTTCACATTCGCCGCCGAAGACAAATTGTTTAATCAACTGCCCAACCGTTTGATATAAACGGTCTACATTGCTCATCCCGCCCCCCAGGACAATCACATCCGGATCGAGAATATTCACGACATGTGCCAGCGATTTTGCCAGCCGCAGCTCGTAGCGACGCAATGCCAGTTCCGCTACCGGATCGCTTTCTTCAACCAGGCGGATAATTTCACTGCCTTTCAGCGCATGTCCGCTCAAACGACGATAATCCGTCGCGAATCCCGTGCCCGAAATAAAGGTTTCAATACAACCTTGTTTACCGCAATAACAAGGGACTTCCTCGCGATAACGCAGTTCGTCTTCGTCCATCCACGGTAGCGGATTGTGTCCCCACTCACCTGCCGTGCCATTGCCGCCGATATGCGTCCGCCCATTGAATGCCACGCCCGCGCCGCATCCCGTGCCGATAATCACGGCAAATACCGTCTGCGCTCCCGCTGCCGCGCCATCTACTGCTTCTGAAACCGCCAGACAGTTGGCATCATTTGCCAGCCGCACTTCCCGCTGCAACCTCGCGCTTAAGTCTTTATCGAATGGCTGACCGTTGAGCCAGGTTGAATTGGCATTCTTCACCACACCGGTGTAGGGCGAAATCGAACCTGGAATGCCCATACCTACCGTTCCGCGCTGCCCTGTCGCCTGCTCCGCCATATCAACCAACGTGGCGATCGTTTCAATAGTCTGCCGGTAATCATCACGCGGCGTGGGCAGACGATGGCGGTACAACTGCTCCCCTGCATCGCCCAGTGCAATCACTTCAGTTTTGGTGCCGCCTAAATCGATACCTATACGCACTGTACTCTCCTTATTTTTTTCAATATCAATAGCGTAGAGACGGACAACCGGATTGGCAATGCAAGGCCGCCGACAATTCGTTATCATGCCCGCTAAATTTAACGACAAGGCCGTGGAAATTATCATGCTGTGGTTCAAAAATTTAATGGTTTACCGTCTTAGCCGCGAGATTTCGCTGCGTGCAGAAGAGATGGAAAAACAGCTAGCCTCGATGGCATTTACCCCATGCGGCAGCCAGGACATGGCGAAGATGGGCTGGGTTCCTCCGATGGGATCGCACAGCGATGCGTTAACGCACGTTGCCAATGGTCAAATTGTTATCTGCGCGCGCAAAGAAGAAAAAATCCTCCCGTCTCCGGTGATTAAACAGGCGCTGGAAGCGAAAATCGCCAAACTGGAAGCGGAACAGGCGCGTAAGCTGAAGAAAACCGAAAAAGATTCGCTGAAAGACGAAGTGCTGCACTCTCTGCTGCCGCGTGCTTTCAGCCGTTTTAGCCAGACAATGATGTGGCTCGACACGGTTAACGGTTTGATTATGGTGGACTGCGCCAGTGCCAAAAAAGCGGAAGATACGCTGGCATTACTGCGTAAAAGCCTGGGGTCGTTACCGGTTGTACCATTGAGCATGGAAAACCCGATTGAACTGACGCTGACCGAATGGGTTCGCTCCGGTAGTGCGGCACAGGGCTTCCAGCTGCTTGATGAAGCCGAGCTGAAATCGTTGCTGGAAGATGGCGGCGTGATCCGCGCGAAGAAACAAGATCTGACCAGCGAAGAGATCACCAATCACATTGAAGCCGGAAAAGTGGTGACTAAACTGGCGCTCGACTGGCAGCAGCGCATTCAGTTTGTGATGTGCGACGATGGTTCGCTCAAGCGTCTTAAGTTCTGCGACGAGCTGCACGATCAAAACGAAGATATCGACCGTGAAGATTTCGCCCAGCGTTTTGATGCCGATTTCATCCTGATGACTGGTGAACTGGCAGCGTTAATTCAAAACCTGATTGAAGGATTAGGTGGCGAAGCACAACGTTAATTGCTGATTTTCCTTTAATGCCGGATGCGACGCCTGCCGCGTCTTATCCGGCGTACGAAGCCACACCAGGCATATAATTATTCGCTACGGCGAGCAATAATTTTTAGCGCAGCAATATTATGCGTTTTACGCCGTAACTGATCTAATCGCCTCATCCCTATTCGCCTGTCAGCAGCACGCAGAATATTCACTAACCCCCATTTATCGCTGGTAAATTGTTTTGTTAACAGCTCCGCTTTTGGGGTATCAATATATTCACGCAATAAATCAGAAATTGAACAAATATCCGTCAGGTAAGGATACCAGCAAGTTTCACCGTGAAAATTACGCACTCCAGCGTTACCTGCAATAAAGTCTTTCGGGTAATCCCAGATCACGTTTTTATCCAACGTGATCCAATAACGCGGTAAATCGGTACTTCCACCATTTTGGCTGCGCATGGGATAACGGGTACAGTGAATTTGCAGGTTGATCGTTGGCGTCAGTAAGTCATAGATCTCCCGCTGTAACTTGCTCCATGGACGTTGTGTCATTGTTTTTCCTCAAGCCGGTGACGCGCTTCACTGCGAATTTTCCGCGTTGCCCCGGTTTTCACTAAATCACGTAACTGCGAAAGATCGGGTTGTTCGACAAATAAGAGTAATGATGGATCCTCTTTTAACCACGCCGTTTTCACATCGGCAGCCAGCTGTGGATTATTAATAGCCAGCGACCGATCCTGAGGCTCAGTCAATGTCGTTAACAACGACGCCGGGGTATGTGCGTTGCGTAATGCCGTTTGGCGCAAATGATCATTGCGACTTTGCAGCAATGCACGCCACCATTCATCATCTGATTTATCTTTTATCGTAGCCAGTTCCGCAAAAAATACCTGGAGATC
>NZ_JBQZXE010000092.1:0-15035 GCF_053555855.1 Shigella sp. SIG3 | reverse complement strand
GTAACAATGAATGGTGATAATTCTTTTGGATGGAACCATGAAGCTACATTAGATAATATTCACGCCCAGAAATACAATAAAGCTTACGCGGGTGCGAGGTTAACCGCAGAACTGAAATATTTATTGCAAGATGTCGAATCCTTCGAACCCAACAGTAAATACACAATACACGAGGTTGTTTTGGGACCTGGTTATAGTACTCCAGACTATACCGGCCAAACGATAGGATACGTTGTAACCCTTCCTGCCCAAATGCCTAATTGCTGGTCATCTGAACTACCAACAATCGATCTTTATATCGACCAACTTCGCACTGTTACAGGCGTTTCTAATGCCCTCGGATTCATCATTGCTGCATTGCTAAACGCGTATTCTGATTTACCCCATGATTTGAAAATTGGTCTACGTTCCTTATCAAATTCAGCCGCAATCTACTCGGGTTTAGGTTTCGAGCGAGTGCCGCAGGACCGAGACATAAGGAGTGATCGTATGCATCTAACGCCAGCAAACCATCCTGACTTATGGACACAAGAGAATGGTGAATGGATCTACTTGCGAAATTAATGCCTGACGAAAAATAGAAAGCAAAACGCCGACCAATGGTCGGCGTTTTTACGTCTCGTTGAATAACGAATTATTCAGCTACTACGTTTACGATCACTTTCGCGAATACTTCGCTGTGAACCTGGAAGCTCACTTCGTGTTCGCCAGTGGTACGCAGAACGCCGTTCGGCAGACGAACTTCGCTCTTAGCCACTTCAACGCCAGCTGCAGTTACAGCGTCAGCGATGTCGCGAGTACCGATGGAACCGAACAGTTTACCTTCGTCGCCAGCTTTAGACGCGATGGTAACAGTTTCCAGTGCATTGATTTTCTCAGCGCGAGCATTAGCAGCTGCCAGAACTTCAGCCAGTTTAGCTTCCAGTTCAGCGCGACGTGCTTCGAAGAATTCAATGTTTTTCTTGGTAGCTGGAACAGCTTTACCCTGCGGTACCAGGAAGTTACGAGCATAGCCCGCTTTAACGTTTACCTGATCACCCAGGCTACCCAGGTTTGCTACTTTATCAAGCAGAATAACTTGCATTACCTTATCCTCTCAAAGTCGTATTAATGGACCGTGACCGATTACTGATGGCGATCAGTGTACGGCAGCAGGGACAGGTAGCGAGCGCGTTTGATAGCGCGAGCCAGCTGACGCTGGTATTTTGCACGGGTACCGGTGATACGGCTTGGGACAATCTTACCGCTTTCGGTGATGTAGTTTTTCAGCGTAGCGATATCTTTATAGTCGATCTCTTGAACGCCTTCCGCGGTGAAACGGCAGAACTTGCGACGACGGAAATAACGTGCCATATGGCTAGTCTCCAGAATCTATCAATTCAATCTGCTCGGCGTGCAAAACCATTTTGCTCAGTCCGTTCTTTGCCTTGTGGCATGAAATGAACCCCTGAACGGTTATGCGACTGCCGACCGTTATACTGTGAGTAATGGCCTGGTTTTCGTGTCCGCTAACAATAACGGGCATTTGACACCATGCCTGCCGGTGAAAGCCGGCTTCCTCCTGCACAGAACGATGCTCAAGCACGAACTGGCAGTGAGGAATTCCTGATGGACTGACCTTTCGAAGGGGAGTCCTGCACACGGTGCCGGACAACACCAGACGGTTGGTCATCAGAAATTACTCTTCAGAATCCCCAGCTTCAGCATCATCAGCGGTTTCGTTTGCGAAATCATCGCGACGCTCACGGCGCTCGTCTTTCGCTTTAACCATCGGAGATGCTTCGGTAACAGCGTGCTTGGTACGCATAACCATGCTGCGGATAACGGCATCGTTGAAGCGGAAGGTAGTTTCCAGCTCATCGATCACTTCCTGCGGAGCTTCAATGTTCATCAGAACGTAGTGTGCTTTGTGCAGTTTGTTGATCGGGTAAGCCAGCTGACGGCGGCCCCAGTCTTCCAGACGGTGGATCTTGCCTTCTGCACCAGTGATGGCAGCAGTGTAGCGCTCGATCATGCCCGGAACCTGTTCGCTCTGGTCAGGATGGACCATAAAAACGATTTCGTAATGACGCATCGAATTGCTCCTTACGGATTATTCAGCCTCCTGTCTGGGTCAGCCGAATCCCGGGGAGGCAAGGAACGTGTTAAAGGTCGGCTGAAAAATGACGCGTTATAGTACTGACATACCCCGCTAAACTCAAGGGCGGAGCAGAAATAAATCTCCCCTTTCGCAAATAACCTCTAAACCGCTGATTTGAAGTTCATCACATTCCGTCACAGTGTTTTTTTGAACAACTGCATCAGAAATGGTCACCATCAACTTCTTTATCATTGATTAAAATTAAATCAGAAGATCATCACAGAGGAGAGCACACAAAGTCAGCCGTCGAGGAGGTATCTATGTTCAGTCGAGTTTTAGCCCTTCTGGCTGTGCTTTTGCTAAGTGCAAATACATGGGCAGCCATTGAAATTAATAACCACCAGGCCAGAAATATGGACGATGTGCAAAGCTTAGGCGTGATTTATATCAATCATAATTTCGCCACTGAAAGCGAAGCACGTCAGGCATTAAATGAAGAAACAGATGCGCAAGGCGCAACGTACTACCACGTAATTCTGATGCGGGAACCGGGGAGTAACGGCAATATGCACGCCAGCGCGGATATTTATCGCTAGCACCAGGTATAACCAACGAAACATTGCCATAGTTTGCTTTGCCCCCTTCGCAGGGGGCTTTTTTTGAAAAACGGCTGCGGAATTAGACCAGTTATCTCCCGAGGAAGGAAATTTCCGCAGCGCGTGTTTTACTTCTGCCCGTAATAAGCGTTAGGACCGTGCTTACGCATGAAGTGTTTATTCATCAGGTAGCTGTCGATATGATTGAGTTGTGGATTAATACTGCGCGCAATCCACGCCATTTTCGCCACTTCTTCCATCACTACCGCGTTATGCACCGCGTCGTGGGCATCTTTCCCCCAGGCGAACGGTCCGTGCTGATACACCACAATTCCCGGCGTATGCAGCGGCTCGGCGTTGCCCAGCGTTTCGATAATCACTTTGCCAGTGTTCAGTTCATACTCACCCTGCACCTCTTCTTCGCTTAATCCACGCGTACACGGGATATCACCAAAGAAGTAGTCAGCGTGCGTGGTGCCTAATGCCGGGATCGCCAGCCCCGCCTGCGCCCATGCGGTGGCATGAGTGGAGTGGGTATGGACAATGCCGCCAAGCGACGGGTAACGACGGTAGAGTTCGAGATGCGTCGCAGTGTCGGAAGATGGGCGATACTCCCCTTCCACCACCTTGCCGCTCATATCGACCACCACCATATCGTCTGCTTTCATGGTTTCGTAGGCAACGCCGCTGGGCTTGATCACCACCAGCCCGCGTTCGCGGTCGATAGCGCTGACGTTGCCCCAAGTAAAGGTCACCAGCCCATAGCGCGGCAGATCCATGTTGGCTTCAAACACCTGCTGTTTTAGCTTTTGCATTATGCCGCCTCCACCATGCCTGCTTTGGCCATGCGCGCTTTCACCACTTCTGCCGCCGGGTCTTCCGCCGTTTCGCTCCACATCTCAATCAGGTACGGCCCGCAATAGCCACTCTGTTTGAGCGTTTCGAAGCAACGTTCGAAATCCACCACACCTTCGCCAAATGGCACGTTTTTGAAGACGCCCGGTTTGGTGTCTTTCACATGCACCGCGACGATATGCCCGATTCCGGCCTGCAACTCCATCTGCACATCGTTGTCCCACGCCGACAGGTTGCCGATATCCGGGTAGAGCTGGAACCACGGGTTGTTGAGATAGTGCGCGTAACCCAGCGCCTTGCTGATGGAGTTCATCAACGGATAATCCATGATCTCCATCGCCAGCGTCACCTGTGCGCGGCTCGCCATCTCAACGCTCTCTTTCAGGCCGTCACGGAAACGACGACGCGTTTCGTTATTGGCTTCCTGATAGTAAACGTCATAGCCCGCCAGCTGGATCACGCGAATGCCAACGTCCTGGGCGAACTGGATGGCTTTACGCATAATCTCCAGCCCCTGCGCCCGCACCGCGTCATCTTCGCTGCCCAACGGGAAACGACGATGGGCAGAAAGGCACATGGACGGCACACGCACGCCGGTTTCAACAATCGCATTCACCAGCGCCAGACGCTGCTCGCGGCTCCAGTCGAGGCGCGACAGGCGCTCGTCAGTTTCATCTACCGACATCTCGACAAAATCGAAGCCCAACGTTTTTGCCAGTCGCAGGCGTTCCAGCCAGCACTCCCCGGCGGGGAGCGCTTTTTCATAGATGCCAAGCGGGATTTGTTTGGACAACATATCCGCTCCTTAGCCCCACAGTTCGGCGATGGAACGTTTGAACTGACGCGCGGCTTCAACCGGAGAAGCGGCATCACGGATGCTGCGACCGGCGATAAACACATGAATTGGAATGCCTTTGAACAGCGGCAGATCTTCCAGCGCCAGGCCACCGGTGACGGTGACTTTGAAGCCCATATCGGAAAGACGTTTGATCGCAGTGATATCGGCTTCACCCCACGCCACGCCAGCGGCCTGCGCGTCACGGCTGCGGTGATAAACCACCTGCTGAATACCTGCGTCGCGCCACTGTTGCGCCTGTTCCCAGGTCCAGTAACCGGTCAGTTCGATCTGCACGTCGCCGTTAAACTCTTTTGCTACGTCCAGCGCACCTTTGGCGGTGTTGATATCCGCACAACAAATCACGGTCACCCAGTCAGCGTTGGCTTCGAAGCACATACGAGAAAGAATTTTGCCCGCATCGGCAATTTTGGCGTCTGCCAGCACGATTTTGTGCGGGTAGAGCGCTTTCAGATCGCGAACCGCACGCACGCCTTCGCCCACGCACAGAATGGTACCCACTTCGATAATGTCGACTTCTTCGGCAATCAGGCGAGTGGTTTCGTAGGCGCTATCCATAGTCTGGTTGTCCAGCGCGACTTGCAACATCGGTAATGACATCTTCAATTCCTTCTTAAGCTGCCGCGTTGGTGCGGTCAATGAGATCCAGTACTTCCTGCTCGGTACGGCAGGCACGTAAACGGTCGAAATTTTCTTCATCTTCAAACAGGTTGACGATCTGCATGATGCCCACTTCCTAGTGCGTGTTGGCATCGACCACCGCCATGGTGATGAGGATATCCACCGGGTCGTTATCTTCGTGGTTGAACTCCAGCGGCTTTTTCAGCGTCACCAGCGCAAAACCGGTTTTCTTAACGCCCTCTTCCGGGCGACCGTGCGGCATTGCCAGGCCTGGTGCGAGCACAAAGTACGGACCGTGCTGTTCAACCGCATCCAGAATCGCCTGGTAGTAACGCGGCTCGACAACATCCGCCGCCACCAGCAGGTCAACGCCGATTTTTACTGCGTCCTGCCATGTCTCAGCTTCAGCCTGCAGGCGGATGGATTTATTCTCCGCCAGCGAATCATGTAATTTCATGGCGCGTCCTTACTTCACATCCTGCGGGAAATGCGCTTTGATCACTTCCAGCAGTTTCGGGCCAAAGTCGGCAGGAGAGAGCATGTTGCGCACGCCAACCACGTATTTGTTGCCGGTCACGGTGATTTCGCCCGCAATGTGCGTAGAAGCGATGATGATATCCGCGCCGCTCAACTCGCTTTTGTATTCGCCAACCGCGCAGCTATTTACCGTGTGGTCAATGTTTGATTGGGTTAAAAACTGGTCCACTTTCATCTTCATGATCATGGAACTGCCTTGTCCGTTGCCACACACAGCCAGAATACGTACGGTCATAATCAAAACTCCTTATTAAGCAGACTGTTCTGCCAATTGTTTTTCTGCATCTTCTTCTGCGCGCAGTGCGCGGCCAGCGAAGAACATATAAGCCAGTGCAATTACAATGATGACGGCCATAAAGGCGATACCGATGGAGAAGAAGCCCTGCATCATCGGCGGTGCCAGAATCGACCAGTCCGCCATCCCCATCCAGGCACTCATACCGGTAAGTTTCACCACCCAGACGCAACCAAAGATTTCGATCATCCCCATCACCAGACAAATCTTCAGCGCCGCACGCCAGCCGCCGAAGTGGTTAGCGAACACGCCGATGGTGGCGTTGGAGAAGAACATCGGGATAAAGCCTGGGATAATCAGGATCGAGGAACCGCAGGCGACCAGGATGCCAACCGCAATCAGCTGACCGATGGTGCCCCACATAAAGCCCCAGACCACGGCGTTCGGAGCGAAGCTATAAATAGCCGCACAGTCAATCGCCAGAACCGCACCAGGGATCAGGCGCTGGGAGATACCGTTAAACGCTTCAGAGAGTTCCGCCACAAACATGCGCACACCCTGAGTGATGATGAAGATCGCCACCGCGAAGGAAAAACCGGTTTGCAGGATATAGACCGTCCAGTGCACTTTGCCTGCCATCGCCTGCACGGTGTCGATACCGAAGGAGAGCAGAATGGCACCAAAGAAGATGGTCATGACAATCGCCGTGGAGACGATGTTGTCGTGGAAAATATTCAGCCAGCCTGGCAGTTTGAGGTCTTCAACGCTTTCCTCTTTTTTGCCGAGGAACGGCGCAACTTTATAGGCAATTAATGATGCAAACTGTTGCTGGTGACCGATGGAGAAACCGCAGCCGTCCGTCACTTCCTGAGTCGGCTTGTACATCATGTTGGAGGTAATGCCCCAGTAGAGCGAAACCAGAATCGCCGTGCAGATAATGGTTGTCCACATGGAGTAGCCGAAAATAAACAACGTAACGGCAATCAGCCCCGCCTGCTGGAACATGATATGACCAGTCAGCATGATGGTACGAATACCGGTAATGCGACGCAGCAGCACGTAACAGATGTTCAGCGCCAGCGCTAACAACACCGCGTAACCTACCCAGCTATAGGCATCGCCCATGCGGTCGATGGTTGCCATCATCGACGCGTAAGTATCGGAAATTGCGCCGTTAATGCCGTAGACTTCGGACATTTTCGCCACCACCGGTTTGAAGGTGCTGGTGAGGATGCCGGACCCTGCCTGCAACAACATGAAACCAATTATGGTTTTAATCGTGCCTTTAATAATAACGCTGACACTTTTGCGCAGTAGGATGTAGCCCAGACAGGTCACAATACCCAGCAACAACGGGGCATTGGTCATGACCTGGTTAAAAAACACGGTAAAGATGTTGTAGAGGATCTCCATAACGATCTCCTGAAGAAGAGGTAACCGGGTATTCCGCACACCCGGAATGTTGTGCACTCACTCTAATTTTCAAAAGTAATCACAACAAGATTATTTATGATTAAATGTGACGCGACCCGCAAATAATTCCACACGGATAGAGTGGGATTCACACAACGAAAAAATTATTTATTTAAATTCATTTAGTTAATTTAACTATACATTCCATTAAATCTTTCTACACTCAAAATCAACAACAACTTCCCTGGCAAAAAGTCAAAAAATGGTCATTGCCTTCCTGAAAAAATAGTGTCAGGATTAATCAAAACCAATCACATATTGATTCGAATTGAACTATCATGAAGGTAAATGGCGATGAGTAAAGTGAAAAGTATCACCCGAGAATCCTGGATCCTGAGCACTTTCCCGGAGTGGGGTAGCTGGCTGAATGAAGAAATTGAACAAGAGCAGGTCGCCCCTGGCACATTTGCGATGTGGTGGCTAGGCTGCACCGGGATCTGGTTGAAATCAGAAGGTGGCACCAACGTTTGCGTTGATTTCTGGTGCGGCACTGGCAAACAAAGTCACGGTAACCCGTTAATGAAACAGGGTCACCAGATGCAGCGCATGGCTGGCGTGAAAAAACTGCAGCCAAACCTACGCACCACCCCGTTTGTTCTTGATCCGTTTGCGATTCGCCAGATCGACGCGGTACTGGCGACTCACGATCACAACGATCATATCGACGTTAACGTCGCTGCTGCCGTGATGCAGAACTGTGCTGATGACGTACCATTCATTGGACCGAAAACCTGCGTTGATTTGTGGATTGGCTGGGGCGTACCGAAAGAGCGTTGCATCGTGGTCAAACCGGGCGATGTTGTAAAAGTGAAAGACATTGAAATTCATGCGCTTGACGCTTTCGACCGTACTGCACTGATCACCCTGCCTGCCGATCAAAAAGCGGCTGGCGTACTGCCAGATGGCATGGACGATCGCGCAGTAAACTACCTGTTCAAAACCCCTGGCGGTTCCCTATATCACAGTGGCGATTCCCACTACTCTAACTATTATGCGAAGCACGGTAACGAACATCAGATCGATGTGGCGTTAGGATCGTATGGTGAGAACCCGCGCGGTATTACCGACAAAATGACCAGCGCCGATATGCTGCGTATGGGTGAAGCCCTGAATGCGAAAGTGGTTATCCCGTTCCACCACGACATCTGGTCAAACTTCCAGGCCGATCCGCAAGAGATCCGCGTGCTGTGGGAGATGAAAAAAGATCGTCTGAAGTATGGCTTCAAGCCGTTTATCTGGCAGGTTGGCGGCAAATTTACCTGGCCGCTGGATAAAGACAACTTCGAGTACCACTATCCGCGCGGTTTCGATGATTGCTTCACTATTGAACCGGATCTGCCGTTCAAGTCATTCCTGTAATCTGTCGTTTATACCGGATAGCGTGGAGAAGTTCGCGCTATCCGGCGTAGTATTTCCTGGCTATTTCAAATATCATCTAAAAAAATCAAATTTTATCGGAATAGCTCATGACTGAAGCACAAAGACATCAAATCCTCCTGGAAATGCTCGCACAATTGGGCTTTGTGACCGTTGAGAAAGTCGTTGAGCGTCTGGGAATTTCGCCTGCCACTGCGCGACGCGATATCAATAAACTTGGCGAAAGCGGCAAACTGAAAAAGGTGCGCAATGGCGCAGAAGCTATTACCCAACAGCGCCCGCGCTGGACGCCGATGAATCTGCATCAGGCGCAGAATCACGATGAAAAAGTACGTATTGCTAAAGCGGCCTCGCAGCTGGTTAATCCGGGCGAAAGCGTAGTCATCAACTGCGGCTCCACCGCGTTTCTGCTTGGGCGGGAAATGTGTGGCAAGCCAGTGCAAATCATCACTAATTATCTACCGCTGGCAAATTACCTGATCGATCAAGAACATGACAGCGTGATCATTATGGGTGGACAGTACAACAAAAGTCAGTCCATCACTTTAAGCCCGCAGGGCAGCGAAAACAGTCTCTATGCCGGGCACTGGATGTTTACCAGCGGAAAAGGGCTGACCGCAGAAGGGTTGTATAAAACCGATATGCTGACAGCAATGGCAGAGCAGAAGATGCTGAGCGTGGTAGGGAAACTGGTGGTACTGGTTGATAGCAGTAAGATTGGCGAACGCGCGGGAATGCTTTTTAGCCGTGCCGATCAAATCGATATGCTGATCACCGGCAAAAATGCTAACCCGGAAATCCTGCAACAACTGGAAGCGCAAGGGGTCAGCATTCTGCGTGTTTAAAGATGCTGGCGGAAAAATGTCACGGCAGCATCTAACGCCTCAGGCGTAATGCGGTGACGCACGCCTGGCTGCCATGAACAGGTTAGCAGTTTATCCCGTCCCGTCTCGCTTAAGGCCTGCTGCAAACGTAGTGATTCGTCGGCAGGCACAACGTCATCGTCGAGGCCATGCCACAGCAGTAGAGGTCTGTCCCCAAGTTGTTCTAGGTGGTTTGTCGCTTCCCACTCTGCCAGCGGCGCGACAATTTTATTGAATTCATTCTGCTGTGCTGCCGTTTCAGGTATCAGCGGTGGAAACAGTGAACGGGCGAGCGATGTAAAATAGCCCGATCCCATCATGCTGGCGGTACATTTCACCGTGGGGTGGCGAGCGGTAATTCCCAGTGCCGTCATCGCGCCCATCGACGCGCCACCGACTGCCAGACGGTCATCAAGCAGCCAGTTTTCTTCGGCTATTGCCGCACGTAAAGTAGTGAATTCCTGCATACTTTGTAGCAAGATTTGCCAGAATTGATTTAACCGCCGCGCTTCGTCGCCACTAAAACGGCTACCGTGATCGGGCGCATCCGGCATGATCACCCGCAAACCAGCCTGCGCCAGCGCAACGGCAAAATAGCTATACACCAGGCTGGATGAAGTAAAGCCGTGATAAAAAATTACGCACGGTAACGGGGTATCTTTTTGCCCGACAGGATAAGCATGAAGAACGGGAATATCTGCCAGCTCGCGTGATTCTATTTCAATCATCTGTCTCTCCTTTTTGTCTGGTATGACATGAAGAAATCCTTAGCACAAGTTTCTGCTGGCGGTATTAGTTCATAATGTTGAGATGTGGGTTACGCTTTCGTCACGTTTTCATTCGAAAATCGCGTACCAGGTAACAATTCGGGAACATTCCCCCAAAGTTAAATTAATAAGGCACTACACTATGGTTAGCAGGAAACGT
Organism: Shigella sp. SIG3; assembly: GCF_053555855.1. Classification (NCBI taxonomy): domain Bacteria; kingdom Pseudomonadati; phylum Pseudomonadota; class Gammaproteobacteria; order Enterobacterales; family Enterobacteriaceae; genus Shigella; species Shigella sp. SIG3. The sequence continues at coordinate 4,615 of NZ_JBQZXE010000092.1, read as the reverse complement.
AATAGCGTTATTTACCGGTTTGCCAGTTTATTATTGGTGTTGATGTTAAGTGCCTGTAGCGCACTGCAAGGTACGCCACAGCCAGCACCGCCAGTAACGGACCATCCGCAAGAGATTCGCCGCGACCAGACGCAAGGGTTACAGCGAATAGGTAGCGTAAGCACGATGGTTCGGGGTTCTCCGGATGACGCATTAGCAGAAATCAGAGCAAAAGCTGTCGCTGCAAAAGCTGATTATTACGTTGTCGTCATGGTGGACGAAACCATCGTGACAGGACAGTGGTATTCACAAGCCATTTTGTACCGTAAATAAATCAGACAACTTACATAGTCAGCTTTACATTGCTTTGCGTCCCTATGCGTTTACCTGTGCACAATAAATTACCGGCTGGAAGCTTGGGCGTTTATTACCGCGATGGAATGCCCTGCAACATGTGGGGAAACGAAAAATGGAGCTGACGATGAAACAATTACTTGCCTCACCCTCGCTGCAATTAGTGACTTATCCTGCGAGCGCCACGGCACAGTCTGCAGAATTCGCCAGTGCTGACTGCGTGACGGGCCTGAATGAAATAGGTCAGATCTCAGTTAGCAATATTTCAGGGGATCCGCAGGACGTGGAACGTATCGTGGCGTTAAAGGCCGATGAACAAGGTGCGTCATGGTACCGCATTATTACCATGTACGAAGACCAGCAGCCTGATAACTGGCGCGTACAGGCGATACTGTATGCATGAGTGTCATCTACAGCAAATGAACAATGCCGGATGCGGCGCGAGCGCCTTGTCCGGCCTACAATTTTCACATATTTCATTTAGTTAATCGAAACCAGCGTCGCATCAGTCGTATACGCTTACACACACACTCCCCCCGTCGCCCGCAGCAATAAATCATTCTGGATCTGCTCTGACAACCGTACGCCGCCGCGCGTATCTAACATCACCTGACACCACGCCTGCGCCATTGGCGGAGAAGCATATTTCAACATTTGCGCACCGCAGCCCAGCAGGAATAGCTGATGAGTAATCTCTCGCCCCAGTTCTTCAGCTGGCTTACGCAGCTGCTGCTGTAAACGACGAACCGCGCGATCAAAATAGCGATCCTGCCCTTTCACTTCCACAAATGCTTCCGACAATAAGTCGTATACGCCCGCTTGCTTATTGAGAACGCGCAACACATCCAGGCACATAATATTGCCGGAACCTTCCCAAATACTGTTTACCGGCATCTCCCGGTAAAGCCGCGGCAGCTCGCTCTCCTCGCAATAACCAATGCCGCCCAGCACCTCCATCGCTTCGGCCACAAACGGCATACCTCGTTTGCAGATCACAAATTTTGCCGCAGGCGTAAATAAACGCGCCCACAGGGCTTCTTTGGCATCGGCACGCCGGTCCCACGCTCGCGCAAGACGAAACAGCAACGCCGTTTGCCCTTCAAGCTGAAGTGCCATGCGACTTAAGACATGACGCATAAGGGGCTGTTGGATCAATGGATTACCAAAAACATGGCGTTGATGTGCATGATAAATCGCCAGCGAAAATGCACGGCGCATCATGGCATGGCTACCCAGGGCGCAATCAAAACGCGTCATCCCCCCCATTTTCAGGATCAGACGAATTCCTTCCCCTTCCTGCCCCAATAACCAGCCAATGGCATCCTGAAACTCCACTTCGCAACTGGCGTTAGAGCGATTACCCAGCTTATCTTTCAGCCGCTCGAGGCGAATCGCGTTGCGTTGCCCGTCAGGCAAAAAGCGCGGCACAAAAAAGCAGGACAGACCGCCCGCGGTCTGCGCCAGCACCAGATGCGCATCGCTTTGCGGCACCGAGAAAAACCATTTATGCCCCACCAGCCGATAAGAGCCATCTTCCAAACGCTCTGCACGGATGGTGTTGCTCATGACATCGGAACCGCCCTGCTTTTCCGTCATTCCCATGCCAATCAACAAACCGCGTTTTTGCCCACCTGGCAATAAGTGAGAATCGTAGCGATCGCTCAGCAGCGGCGTGGTCCAGTCCTGAAACGGCGTGGGTAACATCTGTAACAACAATGGCGTGGCGGCAAAGGTCATCGTTATTGGACATAACGACCCAGCCTCAACCTGCCATGTAACATAAAACGCGCCGCGCGCGCCACAAATGCGCCGGAGCGAGCGTCTTCTTCCCAGGCAAGATTGTGCACCCGATTGGTACATAACGCCTGCATCAGCAGGTGCCATGCGGGATGGAAACGAACATCGTCCAGACGCCGCCCCTGGGCATCGTAGCGCAACAGTTCAGGCGGGTTTACATTCGCCAGCCGCCCCAGTTCAAGGGATTCAGCCGTTCCTAACTGCTGACCAATACTGGCTAGAAAATTGCTATCCCAGCCAGCACCTTCACGCGTTACCGCTTCGCAAAGCGCGCCATCAGACAGGTATAAGTTGCTGTTATTTAATGGTATAGGTTGATTAAAAATGGTGTGAGTTTGCCAGTGCACTGTGTCTCCCTCCATCAATGGCAGTCACCATTAGTATGGTCACTGCCATGGATTCATGACAGAAAGAGATTGCTAAAACATTCTTATCCAGCAATGTAATGCGGAACGAAACGTGAGGTGTCTTTGGTGATCAGTGTGTTATCTTCACGGATCCCCATTCCGCACGCTTCATCATCGACAATCCAGCTACCGATGAGTGTGTAGCTATCGCCAAATCGCGGCAGAGGTTGAAACGCCTGGTAGATCATCGGTTCATCGGCGTAATCACCATCAGCGTGGTCAACGACGTTATTCTGACCGTCGAAAATGGTGACGTTTCCGCCTTCGCGCGAGTAGATCGGTTTACGCACATAGCTTTCGCCAGCGGCAATCTGCGATTTTTCACCCTCAAACCAGGATGCAAGAAGGTTAGGATGACCAGGGAAGAAGCGCCAAAGCAGCGGCATTAGCCCTTTATTACTCAAGATACTTTTCCATAACGGCTCCACCCATTGCTCGCGACGCTTGCGCAGCAGCGGACCGTTATCGTCACGCATCATCCACTCCAGCGGATACAGCTTAAATGCACGCTGGATGACATTATCATCAAGATCGGTCAGTACGCCGCCGACGCCCAAACCGAGATCTTCAATGTAGATAAACCGCGACTCCTGCCCTGCCTGCTGGGCGCAGTCCTGCAAGTACAGCACGGTACTCCTGTCTTCATCGGTGTCCTGACAGCAGCAAAAATAAAACGGTTCCCGACTGTAAAGCTCACTAAAGCGCGAAATCAGGCGTTCCTGAATGGCGTTGTACTGATCGGCATCACGCGGAATAATGCCGCTGCGCCGGGCATCCTCCAGCCACAACCACTGGAAATAAGCCGACTCATACAACGAGGTCGGCGTATCGGCGTTGTACTCCAGCAGCTTCACCGGCGCATTGCCACACCAGGCAAAATCCATCCGGCCATACAGCGAAGGATCGCGTGCGCGCCAGCTTTCGGCGATCACATCCCAGTACAACGGCGGGATCGCCAGTTGCGTCAGGATCTCTTCGTCTTTAACCGCGCGATCCACCACCTCAAGGCACATCTGATGCAGTTCCGCAGTCGGTTTTTCGATCTGCTCTTCAATCTGGCGCAGAGTAAAACGGTAAGCCCGACTCTCGTCCCAATAGATTTCATTGTCGATGATATGAAAGTCGAAACCGTTGTTAGCGGCGATCTGGTCCAGATCCCGCCGCACAGGAACGTTGTGTCTCAGCATGATTAGCCTCCCCAATGCCCACGGGCGCTGGAAGAACGACCATAGCCGCCGCGCGAAACGGTCGACGCTTTTCTGGTGGTAAAGCCGCCTGAAGAGTAAGACTCTTTTTTGCCAGAACCGAAGCGCCAGGAGTAATCACCGGAAGTGTTGCGCCAGACGGGGCGGGAAGCAAATGAGGATCCGCCGCTGTTATAGACGAACGGCTCATCGCGATCTTTACGAATAACCCGGCCTAACAAAAATCCAGAAACGACCGGGATCCAACTCTGTTCAACATTGTCGTAGTAGCAATTTTCGTACTTAGACTGACAGTTCTGCTGAGTCATATTCTTTGGAACATCGGCATAAAATGCCGCTTTGGCGTTGTTCCAGCCACGCGCGCAAATGTCGGCATTATTACCGTCATCAATACAATCCTGCACTGTCGCGTAAAACGTTCCGTCGCCGTCGTTATCGACATCGCTACTATCGCTACAACCTTTCAATACGAAAAAAGCGGCACCGCCCATTAGCGCCAACGTTAAGTATTTTTGTGCGTAGCGATTGCGACGCGGTTCAAAAGGATTATTCGGTCTACCAATGCGACTGATCGCTCCGTGACCAATTTTACTGTTATTTCTTGATTTGCGTTTTCTGGCCATGATCGTCCATTACCATGTCATACAAGCTGCGTTAAAAATACCGCCAGCCAGCGCGGCGGTTCCCATAAACATTCCTGCTGCGGTATTGTGATTAATAATTTTTTCGCTTAATGCGGGCATATAAAGTCTGACACCAGCAAAAACGAGTAACTGAATCACCAGTGCAATCCCGCCCCAGGCGAAATAGTCTGGAATACTCACCGCATTGATTGCCGCACTGGATAATGGGATAACGTAACCTAACAATGTA
>NZ_JBQZXE010000091.1:0-15551 GCF_053555855.1 Shigella sp. SIG3 | reverse complement strand
ATCTTTATAGAGATATTAATTATTTAATTTACTGAGCGTCGCGACCATCACCGCTTTGATGGTATGCATGCGGTTTTCCGCCTGATCAAATACAATGCTGGCGGCAGACTCGAAGACCTCATCAGTCACTTCCATTCCGCCATGTAGGCCAAACTCTTCCGCCATTTTTTTGCCAAGCGTCGTTTGGTCGTCATGAAACGCGGGCAGGCAGTGGAGGAATTTGACCTCCGGGTTACCGGTCAACTGCATCATCTTGCTGTTCACCTGATAATCACGCAGTAATGCAATGCGTTCAGCCCATTTTTCTTTTGCTTCACCCATCGACACCCATACATCGGTATAGATAAAGTCAGCACCTTCAACTCCTTTAGCTACATCTTCCGTCAGCGTAATATTCCCGCCATTTTGTTGTGCCAGGGCGCGGCATTCCGTAACCAGCGCAGCTTCTGGCCAGCATGCCTGTGGCGCGACCAGACGCAAATCCAGACCGGTAAGCGCCGCAGCTTCGAGCATCGAATTGCCCATGTTGTTACGTGCGTCACCTGCATAGACCAGCGTCATTTCGTTGAATGCTTTACCGGGTAAATGCTCCTGCATGGTGAGGAGATCCGCCAGCAACTGCGTGGGGTGAAACTCATTGGTCAGGCCGTTCCATACCGGCACGCCAGCGTATTCCGCCAGTGTTTCGACAATCTCCTGACCATAGCCGCGATACTGAATACCGTCATACATGCGACCAAGCACGCGGGCAGTGTCTTTAATCGACTCTTTATGACCAATCTGACTACCGCTTGGGCCAAGATAAGTAACGCGAGCACCCTGGTCATATGCGGCAACTTCGAAAGAGCATCGGGTACGAGTCGAGTCTTTTTCGAAGATGAGCGCGATGTTTTTACCAGTGAGTTTGGCTTCTTCTTTACCGCTTTTCTTATCAGCTTTCAGCTTCGCGGCTAACTGCAGCAGGCTGTTGAGTTCAGCTGGCGTGAAATCGAGTAATTTCAGGAAATGCTTATGATAAAACCCGGACATAGATCCCTCCTGTGGCTAACGCCTCAATGAATTAAAATTAAATTTATGTGTATGATTATTCATTTGCAAGTCTAAAGCATAAATCTTTGTCACAAAGGTGGAGGCAATGTCAGTGGTGTGTGACAATAAGAGTATCGGCAGGACATTAAGAGGAATGAGCCATGGCAAACCCGGAACAACTGGAAGAACAGCGTGAAGAAACACGTTTGATTATTGAAGAATTACTGGAAGATGGCAGCGATCCGGACGCGCTGTACACCATCGAACACCATCTTTCCGCAGACGATCTGGAAACTCTGGAAAAAGCGGCAGTTGAAGCGTTTAAACTCGGTTACGAAGTGACCGATCCAGAAGAGCTGGAAGTTGAAGATGGTGATATCGTGATTTGCTGCGACATCCTCAGCGAGTGCGCGTTGAATGCCGATCTGATCGATGCCCAGGTTGAACAACTGATGACGCTGGCGGAGAAATTTGACGTTGAGTACGACGGTTGGGGCACTTACTTTGAAGATCCTAACGGCGAAGATGGCGACGATGAAGATTTTGTCGATGAAGACGATGACGGGGTTCGCCACTAATTAATTGATTAAAATGCCCGATAGCACATACTAGCGGGCATTTTTTTAGAGTTCGCGTAGCATCCGCACTTCACAATCGACATGGCCCGTGCAGCCAAGCGCATAGTCGATATGCTCAAAGCCCAAATGCTCATAAAGCGCAATGGCTTCCTTTAAAAAAGCGGTCGTTTCCAGATAGCAGCGTTTGAAGCCCATCTCTCGAGCCTGCTCCATCGCCATTAAGGCCAGTTTTTTCGCTAGCCCTTTACCGCGAATAGCGGGAAGAAAGTACATTTTCTGCAGTTCGCAAATGTCCGCTTCACTACCTGTTAATGGCGCAATCCCGCCGCCGCCGACCACTTCGCCATTGTATTCAACCACCCAATAAGCATGGCCAGGCTGGCTGTACACTTGATACAGTTCGTCGAGATTCGGATCGGCAACGGTGTAGCCTTTATCGGCGGTAAGACCATACTCTGCGTAAACCTGACGGATGACGCTGGCGATAGCAGGATTATCCTGCAGCGTCAGGCGACGCATTACAGGTGATTGCGGCGCAATGTTATTCATAGTTTAACCCAATAAAAATAAAGTAATTATACATTTGTTTAATACCACTCTCTTCTTACGTGCGCAAGCGTCTTATAAAGCAATAAAGTTTTTGCCAGCCTATTACTGATAAGAGTATTGTAACGTGGCAGAACATTTTACTGTCTGTATCTATAAATTATATCAATGGATTTTTTAATTCAGGGGATTTTTATGGCTCAAGTTATTAATGAAATGGATGTTCCGTCCCATTCTTTTGTTTTTCATGGTACAGGTGAGAGATATTTTCTTATTTGTGTGGTGAATGTGTTGTTAACGATTATAACGCTAGGTATCTATTTACCATGGGCATTAATGAAATGTAAGCGTTATCTTTATGCTAATATGGAAGTTAACGGACAACGATTTTCTTATGGAATTACCGGTGGGAATGTTTTTGTTAGTTGTCTTGTTTTTGTTTTTTTCTATTTCGCAATCTTAATGACAGTGTCAGCAGGTATGCCGCTTGTTGGCTGTGTTTTGACTTTATTACTGTTGGTTTTGCTTATATTTATGGCAGCAAAAGGACTGCGTTATCAGGCCTTAATGACCAGTCTCAACAGCGTAAGATTTAGTTTTAATTGCTCTTTGAAAGGGTTCTGGTGGGTAACCTTTTTCTTGCCGATTTTAATGGCCATTGGGATGGGGACTGTTTTCTTTATCTCGACAAAGATGCTACATGCCAATAGTTCAAGTAGTGTTATTATATCTGTGGTTCTGATGGCAATAGTTGGTATTGTTTCCATTGGTATTTTTAATGGTACTTTATATAGCCTGGTAATGAGTTTTCTCTGGAGCAATACCAGTTTCGGTATACATCGTTTCAAGGTGAAATTAGATACTGCGTATTGTATAAAATATGCCATCCTCACATTTTTAGATTTATTACCTTTTCTCGCTGTTGCTGGTTATATTATCTTCGATCAAATATTAAATGAGTATGATAGTTCTGGGTATGCAAATGATGATATTGAGAATTTACAGCAATTTATGGAAATGCAACGTAAAATGATAATCGCGCAGTTAATTTATTATTTTGGGATTGCTGTTAGCACCAGTTATTTAACGGTGTCGTTGCGAAATCATTTTATGAGCAACCTGTCACTGAATGATGGGCGTATTCGTTTTCGCTCAACTTTAACGTACCACGGTATGCTTTATCGCATGTGTGCGTTGGTGGTGATATCCGGGATTACGGGTGGTCTGGCTTACCCACTGCTGAAAATATGGATGATTGACTGGCAGGCAAAAAATACGTATTTGCTGGGCGATTTGGATGACCTTCCTTTAATCAATAAAGAAGAACAACCAGATAAAGGCTTCTTAGCCAGTATTTCTCGGGGAGTCATGCCTTCTTTACCATTTCTGTAAGAGATAAAAAAGGCCGGAGCATGCTCCGGCCTTCGTTTTCATCACTGTGTTGATTACAGTGCGGCGATAACAGCCTGCTGTTCAATCAGCTTGGCTTTCGCTTCTGCATAACCTTCCAGCTTCTCACGCTCTTTCGCGATAACCGCTTCCGGTGCGCGGGCAACAAAGCCTTCATTTGCCAGCTTGTTCTCGATGCGGCTGATTTCACCTTCGATCTTCGCCACTTCTTTCGCCAGGCGCGCCAGCTCATCTTCTTTGTTGATGAGGCCAGCCATCGGGATCAGCAGCTCTGCGCCGTCGATGATCTTGGTAACGGAAACCGGACCTTTGTCATCGGCAGGCAGCACGGTGATGCTTTCCAGACGCGCCAGCGTTTGCAGGAAGCCACGGTTTTCATTTACGCGACGTTCTGCATCCGCGCTGCAACCACGCAGCAGCAGCTCCAGCGGTTTGCCCGGCGCGATGTTCATTTCTGCACGGATGTTACGTACAGCAACGATCGCCTGTTTCAGCCACTCGGTGTCGGCCAGTGCGGCTTCATCAACCTGAGATGCATCATACTGCGGGAACGGCTGCAGCATGATGGTGTCGGCAGTGATACCGCAAAGTACTTTCACACGCTGCCAGATGGTTTCGGTGATGAACGGAATGATCGGATGCGCGAGGCGCAGCAGACCTTCCAGTACAGTCACCAGCGTATGGCGAGTACCGCGCAGTTCGGCTTCTGTTCCACCGTTCATTACCGGCTTGGTCAGCTCCAGATACCAGTCGCAGAACTGGTTCCAGGTGAACTCATACAAAATGCCTGCGGCGATATCGAAGCGGAAGCTGTCCAGCGCTTCGCGGTACGCTTTGATAGTCTGGTTGAACTCCGCCAGAATCCAGCGGTCCGCCAGCGATAGCGTCATTTCGCCGCCGTTGAAGCCGCAATCCTGACCTTCTGTGTTCATCAGCACAAAGCGGCTGGCGTTCCACAGCTTGTTACAGAAGTTACGGTAGCCTTCCAGACGCTTCATATCCCAGTTGATGTCACGACCGGTAGACGCCAGCGCCGCCAGGGTGAAGCGCAGGGCATCGGTGCCGTGCGGCTCAATGCCGTTCGGGAACTGTTTCTCGGTGCGCTTACGGATTTTGTCCGCCAGCTGCGGCTGCATCATATTGCCGGTGCGTTTTTCCAGCAGTTCTGGCAGCGAAATACCGTCAACCATATCCAGCGGGTCGATAACGTTACCCTTGGATTTGGACATCTTCTGACCTTCGTCGTCACGAATCAGACCGGTCATGTAAACAGTGTGGAACGGCACCTGCGGTTTGCCATTTTCATCTTTGATGAAGTGCATGGTCATCATGATCATGCGGGCAATCCAGAAGAAGATGATGTCGAAACCAGATACCATCACGCTGGTTGGGTGGAACTGACGCAGGGCGTCGGTATTTTCCGGCCAGCCAAGGGTAGAGAAGGTCCACAGTGCAGAAGAGAACCAGGTGTCGAGAACGTCTTCGTCCTGACGCAGGGCAACGTTGGCACCGAGGTTATTTTCCTTGCGCACTTCTTCTTCGTTGCGGCCAACATAAACATTACCCGCTTCGTCATACCATGCCGGGATACGGTGACCCCACCACAGCTGACGAGAGATACACCAGTCCTGAATATCGCGCATCCAGGAGAAGTACATGTTTTCGTACTGCTTCGGTACGAACTGAATGTCGCCGTTCTCAACCGCTTCAACTGCCGGTTTCGCCAGTACATCGGCACGCACGTACCACTGGTCGGTCAGCATCGGTTCGATAACCACGCCGCCACGGTCGCCGTAAGGAACGGTCAGGTCGTGCGGTTTAATTTCTTCCAGCAGGCCGAGTGCATCAACCGCAGCAACGACTGCTTTACGTGCAGCAAAACGCTCGAGTTTCTGGAACTCTGCCGGGATCTCGCTGGAATAAACGTCAGATTCGTTACCTTTGGTATCGAACACCTGGGCGCTTTCACGGATATCACCGTCAAAGGTCAGGATGTTGATCATCGGCAGGGCGTGACGTTTACCGACTTCATAGTCGTTAAAGTCGTGCGCCGGGGTGATCTTCACGCAGCCGGTGCCTTTTTCCATGTCGGCGTGTTCGTCGCCAACGATCGGAATACGACGGTTAACCAGCGGCAGAATGACATATTTGCCAATCAGATCTTTGTAACGCGGATCTTCCGGGTTAACAGCTACACCGGTATCGCCCAGCAGGGTTTCCGGGCGAGTGGTCGCAACCACCAGATAATCTTTACCGTCTGCGGTTTTCGCGCCGTCAGCCAGCGGATAGCGGATGTGCCACATCGAACCTTTCGATTCGCGGTTTTCCACTTCCAGGTCAGAAATAGCGGTACGCAGTTTCGGGTCCCAGTTTACCAGGCGCTTGCCACGGTAAATCAGGTCTTCTTTATACAGACGAACGAAAACTTCTTTCACCGCATTGGACAGGCCTTCGTCCATGGTGAAGCGTTCACGCTCCCAGTCGACGGAGTTGCCGAGACGGCGCATCTGACGGGTAATGGTGCCGCCAGATTCCGCTTTCCATTCCCAGATTTTGTCGATGAAAGCTTCGCGGCCGTAGTCGTGACGGGTTTTACCTTCTTCTGCGGCAATCTTGCGCTCAACGACCATCTGGGTAGCGATCCCGGCGTGGTCAGTACCGACCTGCCACAGGGTGTTTTTGCCCTGCATGCGCTGATAGCGGATCATGGTATCCATGATGGTTTGCTGGAAGGCGTGACCCATATGCAAACTGCCGGTGACGTTCGGCGGCGGGATCATGATGCAGAAACTTTCCTGGCTTTCATCGCCATTAGGCTTAAAGTAGCCCTGCTTTTCCCAGTGCTCGTAAAGCGGCTGTTCGATATCTTGTGGGTTGTATGTCTTTTCCATTATTTCCAGGTTGCCGTATTCAGGTTGAAACCAGCCACGCGGTAGGCTTTATAGCGTTCGCGCGCCAGTTGTTTCAGAGAATCTTCATAAGGAACGAAGTCTACCACTTCTGTGAAAGCGGTGGCAAAATCTGCAAAGCTTGTTCGCAGACTAATCAATATATCGCGCGGGCTGCTGCTGCGTTTTTGCGGCCAGGCGATCTCCACCGGCGCACCGCCGCGCGGTCCTTCTCCCGCTAAATTATGCGGAACAAAGCTTTCTGCCGGACGCGCCCACAGGGCTTCATCCAGCCGGTAAGCCTGCTTTTCATCTTCACAGGCGATGAGTACGCGCTTACCGCTGCGCCAACGTTCTGCGGCAATTTCACACACCAGTTGCTCAACGGCGCTTAAGCCATCGACGGTGGTGTCATTGTCCAGAAGGTAGAACGTTGCGTTTTTCATATATGGGGCTTCTTGTGGTGGATTTAAATATTGCTGCATTCCTCACCCTGAAAGATGAGCAATGAATTTCTATTGCGCTCGATCGGTTCCCTCTCCCTTAGGGAGAGGGTTAGGGTGAGGGTAAAACGCAAACTTACTCTTCGCCGTTAAACCCAGCGCGGTTTAACAGGAACTGTGCCAGCAACGCTACCGGACGACCGGTTGCGCCTTTTGCTTTACCAGAACGCCAGGCGGTTCCTGCAATATCCAGGTGCGCCCAGTTATACTTACGGGTAAAGCGTGACAGGAAGCAACCTGCGGTAATCGCCCCACCAGGACGACCGCCAATGTTCGCCATATCGGCAAAATTGGACTCCAGCTGTTCCTGATACTCGTCACCCAGCGGTAAGCGCCATGCGCGGTCACCGGATTGTTCAGACGCGGCAATCAGTTCATGGGCCAGCGGATTATGGTTCGCCATCAGACCAGTAATATGATGACCCAGCGCGATCACGCAGGCACCGGTCAGCGTCGCCACGTCAATCACTGCTTCCGGCTCAAAACGTTCAACGTAAGTTAACACGTCGCACAGTACCAGGCGGCCTTCGGCATCGGTGTTCAGCACTTCAACGGTTTGACCGGACATGGTGGTTAACACATCGCCCGGACGATAGGCACGCCCGCCAGGCATGTTTTCACAGCCTGCCAGCACGCCAATAACGTTAATCGGCAGTTGCAGCTCCGCGACCATACGCATCACGCCGTAAACCGCCGCCGCGCCGCACATATCGTACTTCATCTCATCCATGCCTTCTGAAGGCTTGATGGAGATACCGCCGGAGTCGAAGGTTAAACCTTTACCCACCAGCACGATTGGGCGTGCATCTTCCGACGCGTTGCCTTTGTACTCAATCACCGACATCAGCGATTCGTTTTGTGAACCCTGACCGACCGCCAGATAAGAGTGCATTCCCAGCTCTTTCATCTGCTGTTCGCCGATAACGCGGGTGATGACATTCTTGCTGTAGCTGTCAGCCAGCTGGCGCGCCTGAGAGGCGAGATAAGCGGCGTTACAGATATTCGGCGGCATATTACCGAGATCTTTCGCTGCTTTTATCCCGGCGGCAATCGCCAGACCGTGCTGGATCGCGCGCTCACCGCTGGTCAGTTCACGGCGGGTCGGCACGTTGAACACCATTTTACGCAGCGGACGACGCGGTTCGCTCTTATTCGTTTTCAACTGATCGAAACTGTAGAGCGTCTCTTTTGCTGTCTCGACAGCCTGACGCACTTTCCAGTAGTTGTTACGGCCTTTAACGTGCAGTTCAGTCAGAAAGCAGACCGCTTCCATCGAGCCAGTATCATTCAGCGTATTAATGGTTTTCTGAATAACCTGCTTGTACTGACGCTCATCCAGCTCACGTTCTTTGCCGCAACCAATAAGGAGAATTCGCTCGGAAAGTACATTCGGAACATGGTGCAGCAACAATGTCTGCCCCGGTTTTCCTTCCAGTTCGCCCCGGCGTAGCAGGGCGCTGATGTACCCATCGCTGATTTTATCGAGCTGTTCTGCAATCGGAGAAAGGCGACGTGGTTCGAAGACGCCCACGACGATGCAGGCACTCCGCTGTTTCTCCGGGCTACCGCTTTTTACACTAAACTCCATGCACTACGCTCCTGAATCTTAAAGACAACGGCGGTGGCTACAGATAGAATTGCAAGCTTTCGTAACTCATGTCCGCTGTTGCGATGACTTCGTGTTAATCTTAACGTTATTACGGCATTGGCACGTCAGAACAAAATCTGAGAGGTGAATCCGTTGAGTATAATTATCTTAGCGACGATTTCGACGACTCAAGAGAATAAATGACGTTTAAGCCATGAAACAAGCTAAAATCCTGCAAAAGACGAGTTTTTACGGGCGTATTTAAAGTGATAATCATAAGATATCTGGTGCGGGAGACGCTCAAAAGCCAGCTGGCGATACTCTTCATCTTGCTTTTGATCTTCTTCTGTCAAAAGTTAGTGAGGATCCTCGGCGCAGCGGTTGACGGCGATATTCCGGCGAATCTGGTGCTCTCCCTTCTCGGGTTGGGCGTGCCGGAAATGGCGCAGCTTATCCTGCCATTAAGCCTGTTCCTCGGGCTGCTGATGACGCTGGGCAAACTGTATACCGAAAGTGAAATTACGGTAATGCATGCCTGCGGCTTGAGCAAAGCGGTTCTGGTGAAAGCGGCAATGATCCTTGCGGTATTCACGGCAATCGTCGCGGCGGTTAACGTGATGTGGGCGGGACCGTGGTCATCGCGTCATCAGGATGAAGTGTTAGCAGAAGCGAAAGCGAACCCTGGCATGGCGGCGCTGGCGCAAGGGCAATTCCAGCAAGCGACTAATGGCAGCTCGGTGCTGTTCATCGAAAGCGTTGACGGCAGCGATTTCAAAGATGTGTTCCTCGCACAAATTCGACCAAAAGGTAATGCACGTCCTTCTGTGGTGGTGGCCGATTCCGGACATTTAACCCAGCTGCGCGACGGCTCCCAGGTCGTCACTCTCAACCAGGGAACACGCTTCGAAGGCACTGCACTGTTACGTGATTTCCGCATTACGGATTTCCAGGATTATCAGGCGATCATTGGTCACCAGGCGGTGGCGCTCGACCCGAACGATACCGACCAGATGGACATGCGCACATTGTGGAACACTGACACCGATCGTGCTCGCGCAGAACTGAACTGGCGTATCACGTTGGTATTCACCGTGTTTATGATGGCACTTATGGTTGTACCGTTGAGCGTGGTTAACCCGCGTCAGGGACGCGTACTGTCGATGCTGCCAGCCATGCTGCTGTATCTACTTTTCTTCCTGATCCAGACCTCCCTGAAATCGAACGGCGGTAAAGGTAAGCTGGACCCGACACTGTGGATGTGGACCGTTAACCTGATTTATCTGGCTTTGGCGATTGTTCTCAACCTTTGGGACACCGTGCCGATCCGCCGCCTGCGCGCCAGTTTTTCGCGTAAAGGAGCGGTGTGATGCAACCTTTTGGCGTACTTGACCGCTATATCGGTAAAACTATTTTCACCACCATCATGATGACGCTGTTCATGCTGGTGTCGCTGTCGGGCATTATCAAATTTGTCGATCAGCTGAAAAAAGCCGGGCAGGGGAGTTACGACGCGTTAGGCGCAGGAATGTATACCTTGCTGAGCGTGCCGAAAGATGTGCAGATCTTCTTCCCGATGGCGGCTCTTCTTGGGGCGTTGCTTGGTCTTGGGATGCTGGCGCAGCGCAGCGAACTGGTGGTGATGCAGGCTTCTGGTTTTACCCGTATGCAGGTAGCGCTGTCGGTGATGAAAACCGCCATTCCACTGGTCTTGCTGACGATGGCGATTGGCGAATGGGTCGCGCCGCAGGGCGAACAGATGGCGCGTAACTACCGTGCGCAGGCGATGTACGGCGGCTCGTTGCTCTCTACCCAGCAAGGTTTATGGGCGAAAGATGGCAACAACTTCGTCTACATTGAGCGGGTTAAAGGTGACGAGGTGTTAGGTGGCATCAGTATTTATGCCTTTAACGAGAATCGTCGTCTGCAATCCGTACGTTATGCCGCTACCGCGAAGTTTGACCCGGAACATAAAGTCTGGCGTCTGTCGCAGGTTGATGAATCTGATCTGACCAATCCGAAACAGATTACCGGTTCGCAGACGGTGAGCGGCACCTGGAAAACCGACCTCACGCCAGACAAACTGGGCGTGGTGGCGCTGGACCCGGATGCACTCTCCATCAGTGGTTTGCACAACTACGTGAAGTATCTGAAGTCGAGCGGTCAGGATGCCGGACGTTATCAGCTCAACATGTGGAGCAAAATCTTCCAGCCGCTATCCGTGGCGGTGATGATGCTGATGGCGCTGTCGTTTATCTTTGGCCCACTGCGTAGCGTACCGATGGGCGTGCGTGTGGTCACAGGTATCAGCTTCGGTTTTGTCTTCTACGTACTGGACCAGATCTTCGGCCCGCTGACGTTGGTTTACGGCATCCCGCCGATCATCGGCGCACTGTTGCCAAGTGCCAGCTTCTTCTTAATCAGCCTGTGGCTGTTAATGAGAAAATCGTAATCTAACAAGGGAGCGAAAGCTCCCTTTATTATTGTTGACAAAGTCAAATACGAGTTCGAACGGTCCCCTCGCCCCTTTGGGGAGAGGGTTAGGGTGAGGGGCACAGATCACGTCTGACTTATCTTTTTCTCCCCCCCAGCAAACTCCCCAACATCCCGCGTACAATCTGATTCGTCACCTGGCGAGCGGCGCTTTTCGCCATTGTTTGCACCACACCATCTTTCTTCCCGCCGCGTGGTCCGGTAGTGCCAAACAAAATATCCTTCAATCCACCAAGAATACCGTCATCCACCGCCACCTCTTTCCCTTTCACGGGGGGATTATTTTGCTGCTCGGTACTGGCCTGAAAGCCTTTTTGCAGCATCTCATAGGCGGACTCGCGGTCCACCTCATCTTCATATTTGCCATACACCGGGGAGTGATTAATCAGGCCATTACGCTCATCTTCCGTCACCGGCCCCATTCGCGAACAAGGTGCGATCACCATCGCCCGTTCCACCACAGAAGGACTTCCTTTTGCATCGAGAAACGAGATTAACGCCTCGCCGGTCCCCAGTTCCTGGATTGCCTTTTCGGTATCAAATGCCGGATTGGCCCGCATGGTTTGCGCCGCTGTCTTCACTGCTTTCTGATCTTTTGGCGTAAAAGCTCGCAAAGCGTGCTGAACACGATTACCGAGCTGGCCGAGCACATTATCCGGAATATCAGACGGGTTTTGCGAAACGAACCAGACGCCCACGCCTTTTGAGCGAATAAGCCTTATCACCTGCTCAATCTTATCCAGCAGTACCTGCGGTGCATCGTTAAACAGCAGATGTGCCTCGTCGAAGAAAAACACCAGTTTTGGTTTCTCCAGATCGCCCGCTTCCGGCAATTGTTCATACAACTCTGAAAGCATCCACAGCAGGCTGGCGGCGTACAGTTTCGGCATCTGATAAAGTTTCTCGGCGCTGAGGATATTGATAACGCCTTTACCGTTGGCATCGGTGCGCATCCAGTCTTTGATATCCAGCATCGGCTCACCAAAGAAGTGTGCTGCGCCTTGCTGTTCCAGCGACAGTAATCCGCGCTGGATGGCACCAACCGATGCGCTACTGATATTTCCGTACTGATTCTGGAAGGATTTGGCGTTATCGCCGATGTACTGGGTAATCGCCCGCAAATCTTTAAAGTCGAGCAGCAACAATCCCTGATCGTCCGCAATGCGGAAGATAATATTCAGCACGCCAGATTGCACATCGTTGAGATTCAACAGTCGCGCCAGCAACAGCGGCCCCAGATCCGAAACCGTCGCCCGCACCGTGTGGCCTTTCTCGCCAAAGATATCCCACACCACCACCGGATTGGCATGCGGTTGCCAGTCATTGACGCCGATATTTTTAAGCCTTGTGAGCAGTTTTTCCGACGCCGTTCCTGCCTGCGCGATACCGGTCAGATCGCCTTTCACATCAGCCATAAACACCGGCACGCCGATTTCCGACAATGACTCTGCCAGTTTTTGCAGCGTAACGGTTTTACCCGTCCCCGTTGCGCCAGTAATCAGCCCGTGACGGTTAGCCATTCCCGGCAGTAAAAACAGTTCTGTGTCCGGCGTGCGGGCAATTAACAGGGGTTCGCTCATGAGATTTCCTCCAGTTTCCTGCCTGGAGTATAGGCAACGGCTGTGCACTCTTCACCGCTAAATTCAGCAGATTGCGAGACGCCTTCCAAAGAGATTTAAGTGCCGGGCGACAGCACCCGGCAAAGGGATCAGAAGTCGGCTTTCAGGACTACTCGGTAGCGCGCTTTACCATCGCGTACATGCTGAATGGCGTCGTTAATTTTCGACATCGGGAACAGTTCGGTTGTCGGCGCAACCTTGCTGCGGGCGGCAAAGCGCATCAGCTTTCGCAGCTCATAAGGCGTGCCGGTAGCAGAACCAGAGATGCTGCGGTCGCCCGCAATTAACGTAAAGGCCGGAACAGACAGCGGCGTGAGAACCGCACCGACCGTATGGAAATTACCGCCATAGGTCAGCGCCTCAAAATAAGGCTGCCAGTCGAGGCTGACGTTCACAGTATTGATAATGAGATCAAACTGCCCCGACAGGGCTTTCAGTGCCTGCGGATCGCGGCTATTCACCACTTTATCGGCACCCATCGCCAGTACTTCCTGCTCTTTCGCCGGATTAGAACTAAAGGCCGTCACCTCGCATCCCATTGCATGCAGAAGTTTTATAGCGATATGCCCCAGCCCGCCAATACCAATTACCCCAACGCGGCTGGTAGCAGTGATATGGTGCATCAACAGTGGTTTAAAGACCGTGATACCGCCGCACAACAGCGGCCCGGCGGACTCGATATCAATATTTTCTGGCAGTGGAATCACCCATTGCCAGTCCGCACGCAACTTCTCGGCAAAGCCACCGCGATTCATAATTGTCGGCACCGCACCTTGCTCGCAGTTGATCTGATTACCGCTAATACAGGCGTCGCAGTGACCACAGCTACGCGCCGTCCAGCCAATCCCGACACGCTGACCGACCTGCAAACCTTTATCCTGCGCGGCGCTCCCGAGTGCCACCACGCGCCCAATCACCTCATGCCCGGCAACCAGCGGATATTGTGAAAATCCCCATTCGTTATCGATCATCGACAGATCGGAATGACAAATCCCGCAGTAATCCACCTGCACTTCAACATCTTGTGGCTTCAGCTCACCGGGATCGTACTCATAAACTTCCAGTTCGCCGCCCGCTTCTTTTGCGGCATAGCTTTTTATCATCGACATTTTTGGGTCCTTCTCTGGTGTTGTTTGGGAAGTGTAGAGCATGGCAGGGCGGGGTGCCTGGAGTGTGACAAAGGTTACATATCGCTGAGTGTAATGCTGAAAATTTCAGCACTTAGCGAGGTGGGTGCAAGCTGGCGCTTGCATGGTGGCGTGCGACAGGTATAATCCACAACGTTTTCCGCATACCTCTTCAGTGCCGAAGTGGCGAAATCGGTAGACGCAGTTGATTCAAAATCAACCGTAGAAATACGTGCCGGTTCGAGTCCGGCCTTCGGCACCATCGGAACATCAATAGACGTCAACGGACGTCTTTTTTTGTGCCTAAAATCCAGTATCCGCAAGGCTTTCCTCGCTTTTTCACTCAACCTAAGTCAACCTGATTCAATCTACATCAACTTACTGATGCGGGTACAACTGCGGGTATTTCCCGGTTCGATAATGTTTGTACCCACACAGAACCCTTGAAAGGATACTCATCATGGCTCTGAGTGATGTGAAGGTTCGTTCGGCTAAGCCTGAAGCAAAAGCCTATAAGCTGACCGACGGTGAAGGCATGGTTTTGCTGGTTCACCCTAACGGCTCCAAATACTGGCGGCTACGTTATCGCTTTGGCGGCAAAGAGAAGATGCTTGCATTGGGGAAATACCCCGAAGTGTCGTTGGCGGATGCCAGGGCACGCCGGGATGAGGCTCGTAAGCTTTTAGCTAATGGTGTCGATCCCAGTGAAAACAAGAAAGCTGTTAAGGTAGAACAGGAACAAGAGGCGATAACGTTTGAAGTAGTCGCCAGAGACTGGCACGCCAGCAATCAGAAGTGGTCGGCATCGCATAGCGCTCGTGTTTTGAAAAGTCTGGAGGATAATCTCTTTACTGCTATCGGTAAGCGGAACATTGCGGAACTGAAGACGCGGGATCTTCTTGTACCCATTAAAGCAGTCGAGTCATCCGGGCGGCTCGAAGTTGCCGCCCGTTTACAGCAGCGTACTACCGCGATTATGCGCTTTGCCGTTCAGAGCGGCTTAATCGACTACAACCCCGCGCAAGAGATTGCAGGTGCGGTTGCTACGGCGAAAAGACAGCACCGTGCAGCTCTTGAACTGAACCGTATACCTGAATTACTTCATCGCATAGATCACTATTCTGGCAGACCGTTAACTCGACTGGCGGTTGAACTCACTTTATTGGTTTTCATCCGTTCGAGCGAGCTGCGTTTTGCCCGCTGGTCAGAAGTAGATTTTGAAACGGCTATGTGGACAATCCCAGGTGAGCGTGAGCAACTGGAAGGAGTCAAGCATTCTCAGCGTGGCTCGAAGATGCGGACACCACACCTTGTACCTTTGTCGCGGCAGGCCCTAAGTATTTTGGAAAAGATCAAAAGCATGAGCGGAAATCGAGAGCTGATTTTTGTGGGCGATCACGATCCACGTAAGCCGATGAGTGAGAATACGGTGAACAAGGCTTTGCGCGTAATGGGGTATGACACGAAGGTCGAGGTTTGTGGGCATGGCTTCAGGACGATGGCTTGTAGTTCGTTGATTGAGTCGGGATTATGGTCGAGGGATGCGGTAGAGCGGCAGATGAGTCACCAGGAGCGTAGCTCTGTGCGAGCAGCTTACATCCATAAGGCGGAACATCTTGGGGAGCGTAGGTTGATGTTTGAAGTGGCACACTGAATTTGGCCACCTGAACAGAGGTGATATGCTCACCTCAGAATGAGGTAGCCTGAGTTTAACGGACACTCCTTCCTGAAATAGAATGGCATCAGAAGGAGCTAATAATGAGCAGAAAAACC
>NZ_JBQZXE010000090.1:0-15837 GCF_053555855.1 Shigella sp. SIG3 | reverse complement strand
TAAATACACTATAAAATAACCACAACGGCAATAGCGTTAATTCGCTAACAAAACAGCGAGTTAACACCAGAATGTCGGATGCAGAACCGTACCAAAATGACTTAATAACGACATATACAAACGGCTGACGGGAAAACGTCATGGTTATTTCACAATTGACGCCAAATCCTGCGCACAAGCCCATGCACTCGACCACGCCCACTGGAAGTTATAGCCCCCCAGCCAGCCGGTAACGTCCATCACTTCGCCGATGAAGTACAGCCCAGGCACTTTGCGCGCTTCCATCGTCCGTGAAGAAAGTTCGTTGGTGTCCACGCCGCCGAGCGTCACTTCG
Source organism: Shigella sp. SIG3 (assembly GCF_053555855.1). Lineage (NCBI taxonomy): Bacteria > Pseudomonadati > Pseudomonadota > Gammaproteobacteria > Enterobacterales > Enterobacteriaceae > Shigella > Shigella sp. SIG3. Next base: position 15,503 of record NZ_JBQZXE010000090.1, on the reverse strand, counting down.
GCAGTGCGATAGCCTTCAGTGCCGTTGGGTTGTACGCGCCAGTCGGTCAATGTGCTAATCAGTGCCTGTTGGTCACACACGTTGAGCTGTTTTAGCGAAACATCCGGGATTTGCCCGAGTTGCTGTAAGCGTTCAACCAACCGCTTCGGTAGATGAACCGCCAGTGTGTTTTTCAGGCTTTGATTCGGATGTGCGTTACGCTGCTCATTCAGGAAGGTTTCGAGGTCCACATCCGGTAGCAGATTGATACTGACAAATTCACCCGGTTGCCAGTAGCTTGAAATCTGCAACACCGCCGGTCCAGATAAGCCGCGGTGGGTGAAGAGTAAGTTCTCACGGAAAACGGTGCCGTTTTCAGTGGTAATCACGGAAGGCACCGCCACGCCCGCCAGCACCTGTAACTCTTCGAGCAACGGTTTATGCAGAGTGAATGGCACCAGACCCGCGCGGGTCGGCAGCACGTTGAGGCCAAATTGTTCGGCAATCTTATAACCAAACGGCGATGCGCCCAGCACCGGCATTGACAGCCCACCGGTCGCGATGACCAGCTTTTCGCAACCGACAGTCATGCCGTTCAGATCAAGCGTGAAGCCTGTTTCATCCTTCGCCACACTCAGCACTTCGCTACGCAATCTGAAGGTTACATTGCCCTTCTCGCACTCATCCACCAGCATGTCGACAATCTGCTGCGCGGAGTCATCGCAGAAGAGTTGCCCTAACGTTTTCTCGTGCCAGGCGATACCGTGTTTATTGACCAGATCAATGAAATCCCACTGGGTAAAACGTGCGAGTGCAGACTTACAAAAATGCGGATTCTGGCTCAGATAAGCGCCTGGTTCGACATAAAGGTTGGTAAAGTTGCAGCGCCCACCGCCAGACATAAGGATTTTGCGCCCTAGTATTTTACCATTATCGATCAGCAGAACCCGGCGTCCTGCCTGACCTGCCAGCGCAGAACAGAACATACCCGCCGCACCAGCGCCTATAATAATGGCATCAAACCTTTCCACGTTGCGCTCCTCTTAGAAAAAACGGGCGTGAATTGTAAAGATTCCTCAGTGGTCGCACCAGCATCAATATTACTAAAAGGAAGTATTTGCCTGAATTATATAAGATAATTATTTTTTGAGTGAAATCCATACAGGAGGCAAATCAAAAAAAGTCTATATTTCACTTTGCCCGCGCCGCGAAAGTCACTGATAATGCGCCGCGTTCATGTCCTCAAAATGGCGTAACGTCCTATGCTACATTTGTTTGCTGGCCTGGATTTGCATACCGGGCTGTTATTATTGCTTGCACTGGCTTTTGTGCTGTTCTACGAAGCCATCAATGGTTTCCATGACACAGCCAACGCCGTGGCAACCGTTATCTATACCCGCGCGATGCGTTCTCAGCTCGCCGTGGTTATGGCGGCGGTGTTCAACTTTTTGGGTGTTTTGCTGGGTGGTCTGAGTGTTGCCTATGCCATTGTGCATATGCTGCCGACGGATCTGCTGCTTAATATGGGATCGTCTCATGGCCTTGCCATGGTGTTCTCTATGTTGCTGGCGGCGATTATCTGGAACCTGGGTACCTGGTACTTTGGTTTACCTGCATCCAGCTCTCATACGCTGATTGGCGCGATCATCGGGATTGGTTTAACCAATGCGTTGATGACCGGGACGTCAGTGGTGGATGCACTCAATATCCCGAAAGTATTAAGTATTTTCGGTTCTCTGATCGTTTCCCCTATTGTCGGCCTGGTGTTTGCTGGCGGTCTGATTTTCTTGCTGCGTCGCTACTGGAGCGGCACCAAGAAACGCGCCCGTATCCACCTGACCCCAGCGGAGCGTGAAAAGAAAGACGGCAAGAAAAAGCCGCCGTTCTGGACGCGTATCGCGCTGATCCTTTCCGCTATCGGCGTGGCGTTTTCGCACGGCGCGAACGATGGTCAGAAAGGCATTGGTCTGGTTATGTTGGTATTGATTGGCGTCGCGCCAGCAGGCTTCGTGGTGAACATGAATGCCACTGGCTACGAAATCACCCGTACCCGTGATGCCATCAACAACGTCGAAGCTTACTTTGAGCAGCATCCTGCGCTGCTCAAACAGGCTACCGGTGCTGATCAGTTAGTACCGGCTCCGGAAGCTGGCGCAACGCAACCTGCGGAGTTCCACTGCCATCCGTCGAATACCATTAACGCGCTCAACCGCCTGAAAGGTATGTTGACCACCGATGTGGAAAGCTACGACAAGCTGTCGCTTGATCAACGTAGCCAGATGCGCCGCATTATGCTGTGCGTTTCTGACACTATCGACAAAGTGGTGAAGATGCCTGGTGTGAGTGCTGACGATCAGCGCCTGTTGAAGAAACTGAAGTCCGACATGCTTAGCACCATCGAGTATGCACCGGTGTGGATCATCATGGCGGTCGCGCTGGCGTTAGGTATCGGTACGATGATTGGCTGGCGTCGTGTGGCAACGACTATCGGTGAGAAAATCGGTAAGAAAGGCATGACCTACGCTCAGGGGATGTCTGCCCAGATGACGGCGGCAGTGTCAATCGGCCTGGCGAGTTATACCGGGATGCCGGTTTCCACCACTCACGTACTCTCCTCTTCTGTCGCGGGGACGATGGTGGTAGATGGCGGCGGCTTACAGCGTAAAACCGTAACCAGTATTCTGATGGCTTGGGTGTTTACCCTTCCGGCTGCGGTACTACTTTCCGGCGGGCTGTACTGGTTCTCCTTGCAGTTCCTGTAATCGTACGCACCAAAACGAGCGGGTCAGTTTACTGGCCCGCTTTTTTTATGCGTTATTATTGCTGAAGTGCTTAATGCCAAATCATCAATGCAATCAGGCTGACCACCACCAGACCACACAATGCGCTAGTCAGAATAAACTGCCGACGCACCCGCTCACAGCGGCGAATAAACTCATCATCGTGATGATCGCGATAACGTTGGGCATAGATATACCAAACGAGACGCACCTGTTTGTTGGGTTGGCCATGTGAGGTAAAAAAGCCCCCTCCATCAACATATTGATAGAGCAATGGATCGCAGTTACGCAGTACCACTAACAACGCGCGTAGTGATGAGAAATAGCGCGCCATGTTAACAATGCAAACGACACATAAAGCCCAAAATAATGCGACGGTGCTTATCATACCTCCTCCCCGGCGACCTGCCCGCGGAGTTCCACCCCGGGGCTACCGCTCCCGATACGCTGCCAATCAGTTAACACCAGGTCCTGGAGAAACCGCTTTTGTGGTGACCAACATCCGAGCGGCTCTATAGATAGTGTAGGAGATCAGGTTGTTTTTTTTCCAGAAGGTTAACCACTATCAATATATTCATGTCGAAAATTTGTTTATCTAACGGGTAAGCAAGGCGGATTGACGGATCATCCGGGTCGCTATAAGGTAAGGATGGTCTTAACACTGAATCTTTACGGCTGGGTTAGCCCCGCGCACGTAGTTCGCAGGACGCGGGTGACGTAACGGCACAAGAAACGCTAGCTGGCCAGTCATCGACAACTTTATGGAAGGAGTAACACTATGGCTTATAAACACATTCTCATCGCAGTCGATCTCTCCCCGGAAAGCAAAGTTCTGGTAGAGAAAGCAGTCTCTATGGCTCGCCCCTACAATGCGAAAGTTTCTCTGATCCACGTAGATGTAAACTACTCTGACCTATACACCGGGCTTATTGATGTGAATCTGGGTGATATGCAGAAACGCATCTCTGAAGAGACACATCATGCGCTGACCGAGCTTTCCACTAATGCAGGCTATCCAATCACTGAAACCCTGAGCGGCAGCGGCGACCTGGGCCAGGTTCTGGTCGATGCAATCAAGAAATACGATATGGATCTGGTGGTTTGTGGTCACCACCAGGACTTCTGGAGCAAACTGATGTCTTCCGCACGTCAGCTGATCAACACCGTTCACGTTGATATGCTGATTGTTCCGCTGCGCGACGAAGAAGAATAATCATCCCTCCACGACGTGTTCCTGAACGCCCGCATATGCGGGCGTTTTGCTTTTTGGCGCGCCTTGTTACCTGATGCAGCGTAAACCCCTTATCTGGCCTACGATCTGCGTACGCAATCAAAATCTCCTGCCAATACAAAATTTAACACCATCATTAGTGTGATCAGCTGGTTATTTTCTGTTGTAATAGTGTATTAATCTATTCACCGCATCAATATTAAGAATCTCTGACAGATGTAAACTTTTTCGCGCGTTATCCCTTACGCGTTCATACTTTTCAGGATGGTATTGGAAGGTTAATAAATATTAATACAACAACACCCATGGGGATGCTGCAGCAACCTCGCCCATTTTTCATGATCTTTTTTGTCGAGTTATGGGAGCGATTCGGCTACTACGGCGTGCAGGGCGTACTGGCGGTTTTCTTCGTTAAACAGCTTGGATTCTCGCAAGAGCAGGCTTTTGTCACTTTTGGTGCTTTTGCTGCACTGGTCTATGGCCTCATTTCCATTGGCGGCTATGTCGGCGACCACCTGTTGGGGACCAAACGCACCATTGTTCTTGGAGCACTTGTGCTGGCGATTGGCTACTTCATGACCGGCATGTCGCTACTTAAGCCTGACCTGATTTTCATCGCCCTGGGGACTATCGCTGTCGGTAACGGCCTGTTTAAAGCTAACCCAGCCAGCTTGCTTTCGAAGTGCTATCCGCCGAAAGATCCGCGGCTTGATGGCGCATTCACCCTGTTCTATATGTCGATCAATATCGGCTCGTTGATAGCGTTATCGCTGGCCCCTGTGATCGCTGATAGATTCGGTTATTCAGTCACCTACAACCTGTGCGGGGCGGGGTTAATTATCGCATTACTGGTTTACATCGCCTGTCGTGGAATGGTGAAAGACATTGGTTCTGAACCCGACTTCAAGCCGATGAGCTTCAGCAAACTGTTGTACGTATTACTTGGCAGCGTGGTGATGATCTTCGTATGTGCATGGCTGATGCACAACGTAGAAGTCGCCAATCTGGTGCTGATTGTTCTCTCCATCGTCGTCACCATCATCTTCTTTCGTCAGGCATTCAAGCTGGATAAAACCGGGCGCAATAAAATGTTTGTCGCCTTTGTCCTGATGCTCGAAGCGGTGGTGTTTTACATTCTCTACGCCCAGATGCCAACATCGCTGAACTTCTTTGCCATCAACAACGTGCATCATGAAATTCTCGGTTTTTCCATCAACCCGGTCAGCTTCCAGGCGCTTAACCCGTTCTGGGTGGTACTCGCCAGCCCAATACTGGCAGGCATTTACACGCATCTGGGTAACAAAGGCAAAGACCTCTCGATGCCGATGAAATTTACTCTCGGCATGTTTATGTGCTCACTGGGCTTTTTGACGACTGCTGCTGCGGGAATGTGGTTTGCGGATGACCAGGGGCTGACATCGCCATGGTTTATCGTGCTGGTGTATTTATTCTAGAGCCTGGGTGAATTGTTTATTAGCGCCCTTGGCCTGGCGATGATTGCTGCCCTGGTGCCGCAGCATTTGATGGGCTTTATTCTCGGGATGTGGTTCCTGACGCAGGCTGCCGCGTTCTTGCTGGGCGGCTATGTGGCAACATTTACCGCGGTGCCGGACAACATTACCGATCCGCTTGAGACGTTGCCCGTCTATACCAACGTGTTTGGTAAGATTGGTCTGGTCACGCTGGGCGTTGCAGTAGTGATGCTGTTGATGGTGCCGTGGCTGAAACGCATGATTGCGACGCCGGAAAGCCATTAATTATTCTTGCAGAAAGCAGGGTAGCGTTATCGCTACCCTGCTTTACTTTTACACTGGCGTACCTGCATAGATATCAAAGCGATGCCCTTTAGTCACAACCGCGTTTGGCGTGGCGACATTCGCCAGCGGTGGCGCGTAGTCCGGGCGCTTTACCACCACGCGTTTGGTCGCCAGCAAGCGTGCAGGCTCCAGTAATCCATCGGCATCAAGATCCGGCCCCACCAGCGACTGAAAGACACGCATCTCTTTTTTCACCAGCGCGCTTTTCTGCTTATGCGGGAACATCGGATCGAGATAGACCACCTGCGGGCGTGGGGTAATATCGGTTAGCGCCGTCAGGCTGGAGGCGTGAATTAACTGCAACCGCTCCTGCAACCAGCCGCCGATTTCCGCATCCGCATAACCACGCGCCAGGCCGTCGTCGAGTAGCGCGGCAACCACTGGATTACGCTCCAGCATCCGCACGCGGCAGCCGACTGAAGCCAGTACAAAGGCATCGCGCCCCAGCCCTGCGGTGGCGTCCACCACATCCGGCAAATAATCGCCTTTAATGCCCACCGCTTTCGCCACCGCCTCACCGCGACCACCGCCGAATTTGCGTCGGTGCGCCATCGCTCCGCCAACAAAATCAACAAAGATGCCGCCAAGTTTTGGCTCATCACGCTTGCGCAATTCCAGATGTTCCGGCGTTAACACCAGCGCCATCAGGTTGTCTTCATCGTGCTCCAGCCCCCAGCGGGCCGCCAGAACAGATAAGGCGCCGTCTCCGGCGCCTGTTTCATCAATTAAGCAGATTTTCACTGAATGATCAGCCCTTAATGCCGTAATGCTCCAGCATCGCATCCAGCTGCGGTTCACGACCACGGAAGCGTTTGAACAGATCCATCGGCTCTTCTGAACCGCCACGGCTCAGAATGTTGTCGAGGAACGACTGCCCGGTTTCACGGTTGAAAATGCCCTCTTCCTCAAAGCGCGAGAAAGCATCTGCCGCCAGTACGTCAGCCCACAGGTAGCTGTAGTAACCTGCCGCATAACCACCGGCGAAAATATGGCTGAAAGCGTGCGGGAAACGGCCCCAGGACGGAGATGGCACCACGGCAACCAGTTTCTTGATTTCTGCCAGAGTTTCGAGGATTTTTGCCCCCTGATCCGGGCGGAACTCGGCATGAAGGCGGAAATCAAACAGGCCGAACTCCAGCTGACGCAGAATAAACAGCGCCGCCTGGTAGTTCTTCGCCGCCAGCATTTTATCCAGCAACTCTTTCGGCAGCGGTTCGCCGGTTTCATAGTGACCAGAGATAAACGCCAGCGCCTCCGGCTCCCAGCACCAGTTTTCCATAAACTGACTCGGCAGTTCGACCGCATCCCACGGCACACCGCTGATACCGGAAACACCAGCGGTTTCGATGCGGGTCAGCATATGGTGCAGGCCGTGACCGAACTCGTGGAACAGGGTGATCACTTCGTCGTGAGTGAACAGCGCCGGTTTACCATTTACCGGGCGGTTGAAGTTACAAGTCAAATACGCGACCGGTTTTTGCAGAGAACCATCAGCTTTACGCATCTGGCCTACGCAGCCATCCATCCACGCCCCGCCGCGCTTGTTTTCACGGGCATACAGATCGAGGTAGAAGCTGCCGCGCAGTTCGTTATTTTCGTCATACAGTTCGAAGAAACGTACATCCGGATGCCAGACATCAACATCTTTACGCTCTTTAGCGGTGATGCCGTAAATACGTTTCACCACTTCAAACAGGCCGTTAACCGCTTTGTTTTCCGGGAAGTACGGACGCAGCTGCTCGTCGCTGATGCTGTAGAGGTGCTGTTTCTGTTTTTCGCTGTAGTAAGCGATATCCCACGGCTGCAACTCATCGACACCAAATTCGGCTTTAGCGAAGGCACGCAGTTGCTCCAGCTCTTTTTCGCCTTGCGGACGCGCGCGTTTTGCCAGATCGGTTAAGAAATCCAGCACCTGCTGCGGGTTTTCTGCCATTTTAGTGGCAAGGGATTTAAAGGCGTAGTTTTCAAAGCCCAGCAGTTGCGCCAGTTCGTGACGCAGCGCGAGGATCTCTTCCATCACCTTGCTGTTATCCCACTTACCGGCGTTCGGGCCTTGATCGGAGGCGCGGGTGCTGTAAGCGCGATACATCTCTTCGCGCAGAGCCTGGTTGTCGCAGTAGGTCATTACCGGCAGGTAGCTTGGGATATCCAGCGTCAGCAGGTAGCCTTCCAGCTCTTTCGCTTCGGCCTGGGCTTTTGCCGCAGCCAGCGCGCTTTCTGGCATCCCCGCCAGCCCCGCTTCGTCGGTAACGAGTTTGGTCCAGCCCATCGTCGCATCGAGGACGTTGTTGCTGTACTGGTTGCCCAGTTCAGAAAGACGGGTAGCAATTTCGCCGTAACGCTGCTGTTTCTCTTTCGGCAGACCTATGCCAGAGAGTTCAAAATCACGCAGGGCGTTATCAACCGCTTTCTTCTGCGCCGTGTTCAGCGTGGCGTAATGATCGCCATCGCGCAGGTCGCGGTACGCTTTATACAGCCCTTCATGTTGCCCTACCCAGGTGCTGTATTCCGACAGCAGCGGCAGGGTTTGTTCGTACGCTTCACGCAGTTCCGGGCTATTTTTCACCGAGTTCAGGTGGCTGACCGGGGAGAAGATACGCCCCAAAACATCGTCCACTTCCGCCAACGGCTGGCAGAGATTTTCCCAGGTGTACGGTGCCCCTTGCGCTACTACGCGCTCCACATTTTCGCGGCAGTCGTTCAATGCCTTAGTCACGGCTGGAACGACATGTTCCGGGAGAATTTTAGAAAACGGAGGCAATTCAAAGGGAGTCAGTAACGGATTCGTCATTAGCGCAGTCCTGGTTAAAGAGGTTAAGGAAGCGCTCAACAGGCGCTTTACATAATGTGTGTAGCATGGGGTTAAGTGTAGTGAATTTCAATGGGAAACGTTACGCTTTCGCGGCGGCGGCCTCTTTTCGGTATACTGTCCTGATAGGCTTTTGTGCGCCCCGAATACGGGCCAATTTTTACTTACCGGAACACCTTTACCCATGCTCAGTTATCGCCACAGCTTTCACGCTGGCAACCACGCCGACGTCCTTAAACATACCGTTCAGAGCCTGATCATCGAGTCGCTGAAAGAGAAAGATAAACCGTTTCTCTATCTCGACACCCACGCAGGGGCCGGGCGTTATCAGTTAGGTAGCGAACATGCCGAGCGTACCGGCGAATATCTCGAAGGTATCGCCCGTATCTGGCAGCAGGACGATTTGCCCGCAGAACTGGAGGCGTACATCAATGTGGTAAAACACTTCAACCGTAGCGGCCAGTTGCGTTACTACCCCGGTTCGCCGTTGATTGCTCGCCAGCTACTGCGCGAACAAGACAGCCTGCAACTGACCGAACTGCACCCGAGCGATTACCCGTTGCTGCGTTCTGGATTTCAGAAAGACAGCCGTGCACGCGTCGAAAAAGCCGACGGTTTCCAGCAACTTAAGGCCAAACTGCCGCCGGTTTCTCGCCGTGGTTTAATCCTTATCGACCCGCCGTATGAAATGAAAACCGACTATCAGGCGGTGGTCAGCGGGATAGCAGAAGGTTACAAACGTTTCGCCACTGGCACTTACGCATTGTGGTATCCGGTGGTGCTGCGCCAGCAAATTAAGCGCATGATCCACGACCTGGAAGCGACCGGCATTCGCAAAATTCTGCAAATTGAACTGGCGGTGCTGCCAGACAGCGATCGCCGTGGCATGACCGCTTCCGGCATGATTGTGATTAACCCGCCGTGGAAGCTGGAACAGCAGATGAATAACGTGCTGTCGTGGCTGCACAGCAAACTGGTTCCGGCAGGTACCGGGCACGCCACCGTAAGCTGGATCGTGCCGGAGTAATTGCAGCCATTGCTGGCACCTATTACGTCTCGCGCTACAATCGCGGTAATCAACGATAAGGACAATATGTCATGACTAAACACTATGATTACATCGCCATCGGCGGCGGCAGCGGCGGTATCGCCTCCATCAACCGCGCGGCTATGTACGGCCAGAAATGCGCACTGATTGAAGCCAAAGAGCTGGGCGGCACCTGCGTGAACGTCGGCTGCGTGCCGAAAAAAGTGATGTGGCACGCGGCGCAAATCCGTGAAGCGATCCATATGTACGGCCCTGATTATGGTTTCGATACCACCATCAACAAGTTCAACTGGGAAACGTTGATCGCCAGCCGTACCGCCTATATCGACCGTATTCATACTTCCTATGAAAACGTGCTCGGTAAAAATAACGTTGATGTAATCAAAGGCTTTGCCCGCTTCGTTGATGCCAAAACGCTGGAAGTTAACGGCGAAACCATCACGGCCGATCATATTCTGATCGCCACCGGCGGTCGTCCGAGCCACCCGGATATTCCAGGCGTGGAATACGGTATTGATTCCGATGGCTTCTTCGCCCTTCCTGCTTTGCCAGAGCGCGTGGCGGTTGTTGGCGCGGGTTACATCGCCGTTGAGCTGGCTGGCGTGATTAACGGCCTCGGCGCGAAAACGCATCTGTTTGTGCGTAAACATGCGCCGCTGCGCAGCTTCGACCCGATGATCTCTGAAACGCTGGTCGAAGTGATGAACGCCGAAGGCCCACAGTTGCATACCAACGCCATCCCGAAAGCGGTAGTGAAAAATGCCGATGGTAGCCTGACGCTGGAGCTGGAAGATGGTCGCAGTGAAACGGTGGATTGCCTGATTTGGGCGATTGGTCGCGAGCCTGCCAATGACAACATCAACCTCGAAGCCGCTGGCGTTAAAACCAACGAAAAAGGCTATATCGTCGTCGATAAATATCAAAACACCAATATTGAAGGTATTTACGCGGTGGGCGATAACACGGGTGCAGTGGAACTGACACCGGTGGCAGTTGCAGCGGGTCGCCGTCTCTCTGAACGCTTGTTTAATAACAAGCCGGATGAGCATCTGGATTACAGCAACATTCCGACCGTGGTCTTCAGCCATCCGCCGATTGGTACTGTTGGTTTAACGGAACCGCAGGCGCGCGAGCAGTACGGCGACGATCAGGTGAAAGTGTATAAATCCTCTTTCACCGCGATGTATACCGCCGTCACCACTCACCGCCAGCCGTGCCGCATGAAGCTGGTGTGCGTTGGGCCAGAAGAGAAGATTGTCGGTATTCACGGCATTGGCTTTGGTATGGACGAAATGTTGCAGGGCTTCGCGGTGGCGCTGAAGATGGGCGCAACCAAAAAAGACTTCGACAATACCGTCGCCATTCACCCAACGGCGGCAGAAGAGTTCGTGACCATGCGTTAAATGTTAAAGGGCTAAGAGTAGTGTGCTCTTAGCCCTTAATTACGTTTCCGCTATCAGTTCAGAAGCTGAAGCAGAAAGCGGATCAGTTCCAGCAGCACAATTAACGCCCCAAGAACGATGATTGCTTTATCAATCACCCGTTTTCTCCATGCGATGGAGTGAGAATGCATCCGCTTACTCATCCACTGCCTGTCACGGCGCATGCCTCATTGTTAGATGTGGGCAATCTCACTCCGGCCAGAGCATCAGTTAACGGCACCACCCGTACTTCTGACCAGGACTTTGAAAGCGTTTATGCGCATTGCCAGAGTGAAAATGCCTCAGAGCTAACTGGATAATCATACAGTGTAATTAGGCTAAATAACCAGCATAACCTTGCAATAGTTTCAGTATGGTATTAGCATTGATGCGTTAGATGATGGCATTCTCACTCCAGCCAGAGCCACCAACTCTGGGCTGAAGAGTAAAAAAACCGACGCGAAGTCGGTTTTTTTACGTCCGGATTCGGACAAGGCTTGGTACGGCAGCGACCCGATGAAAGTATATAAATCCTCTTTCACCACCATGTATAGCAAACTGTCCCTTCTCCAGCTGAAGAAATCGCTAACGCTTGCAATGTTAGCCACTGGCTAATAGTATTGAACCGTTAGATGTGGGCATTCTCACTCCAGCCAGAGCCACCAACTCAGGCTGAAGAGTAAAAAAACCGACGCAAAGTCGGTTTTTTTTACGTCCTGATTCAAACCGCCTTTCAAATGAATAGCCAACTCAAAATTCACACCTATTACCTTCCTCTGCACTTACACATTCGTTAAGTCATATATGTTTTTGACTTATCCGCTTCGAAGAGAGACACTACCTGCAACAATCAGGAGCGCAATATGTCATTTCTGTTACCCATCCAATTGTTCAAAATTCTTGCTGATGAAACCCGTCTGGGCATCGTTTTACTGCTTAGCGAACTGGGAGAGTTATGCGTCTGCGATCTCTGCACTGCCCTCGATCAGTCGCAGCCCAAGATATCCCGCCATCTGGCATTGCTGCGTGAAAGCGGGCTATTGCTGGACCGCAAGCAAGGTAAGTGGGTTCATTACCGCTTATCGCCGCATATTCCAGCATGGGCGGCGAAAATTATTGATGAAGCCTGGCGATGTGAACAGGAAAAGATTCAGGCAATTGTCCGCAACCTGGCCAGACAAAACTGTTCCGGAGACAGTAAGAACATTTGCAGTTAAAAATTTAGCTAAACACATATGGATTTGCACATGTGTTTTATCCGGGAGGCATTATGTTACTGGCAGGCGCTATCTTTGTCCTGACCATCGTATTGGTTATCTGGCAGCCGAAAGGTTTAGGCATCGGCTGGAGTGCAACGCTCGGCGCGGTACTGGCGTTGGTTACGGGCGTGGTTCATCCGGGTGATATTCCGGTGGTGTGGAATATCGTCTGGAACGCGACGGCGGCGTTTATTGCCGTCATTATCATCAGCCTGCTGCTGGATGAGTCCGGCTTTTTTGAATGGGCAGCGCTGCACGTTTCACGCTGGGGCAATGGACGCGGTCGCTTGCTGTTTACCTGGATTGTCCTGCTCGGTGCCGCCGTTGCGGCCCTGTTTGCCAATGATGGCGCGGCGCTTATTTTGACGCCGATTGTCATCGCCATGCTGCTGGCTTTAGGATTCAGTAAAGGCACGACGCTGGCGTTCGTGATGGCGGCCGGATTCATTGCCGATACCGCCAGCCTGCCGCTTATTGTCTCCAACTTGGTGAATATCGTTTCCGCTGATTTCTTTGGCCTCGGCTTTCGCGAATACGCCTCGGTGATGGTGCCGGTGGATATCGCCGCGATTGTTGCCACGCTGGTGATGCTACATCTCTATTTTCGCAAAGATATTCCGCAGAACTACGATATGGCGCTGCTGAAATCTCCCGCAGAAGCGATCAAAGATCCTGCTACGTTCAAAACTGGCTGGGTTGTTTTACTGCTTCTGCTGGTGGGATTTTTCGTCCTGGAACCGCTCGGCATTCCGGTGAGCGCCATTGCAGCTGTGGGCGCACTGATATTATTTGTCGTCGCTAAACGCGGTCATGCGATTAATACGGGTAAAGTCCTGCGCGGTGCCCCCTGGCAGATTGTCATCTTCTCGCTCGGCATGTATCTGGTGGTTTATGGCCTGCGCAATGCCGGATTAACGGAATATCTTTCTGGCGTACTCAACGTGCTGGCGGATAACGGCCTGTGGGCCGCGACGCTCGGCACCGGATTCCTCACCGCCTTCCTCTCTTCTATTATGAACAATATGCCGACGGTACTGGTTGGCGCGTTGTCCATTGATGGCAGCACGGCATCTGGCGTTATCAAAGAAGCGATGGTTTATGCCAACGTGATTGGCTGCGATTTGGGGCCGAAAATTACCCCGATTGGTAGCCTGGCAACGCTGCTCTGGCTGCACGTACTTTCGCAGAAGAATATGACTATCAGCTGGGGATATTACTTCCGTACAGGGATTATCATGACCCTGCCTGTGCTGTTTGTGACGCTGGCTGCGCTGGCGCTACGTCTCTCTTTCACTTTGTAATGAGATACTGATATGAGCAACATTACCATTTATCACAACCCGGCCTGCGGCACGTCGCGTAATACGCTGGAGATGATCCGCAACAGCGGCACAGAACCGACCATTATCCATTATCTGGAAACTCCGCCAACGCGCGATGAACTGGTCAAACTCATTGCCGATATGGGGATTTCCGTACGCGCGCTGCTGCGTAAAAACGTCGAACCGTATGAGGAGCTGGGCCTTGCGGAAGATAAATTTACTGACGATCGGTTAATCGACTTTATGCTTCAGCACCCGATTCTGATTAATCGCCCGATTGTGGTGACGCCGCTGGGAACTCGCCTGTGCCGCCCTTCAGAAGTGGTGCTGGAAATTCTGCCAGATGCGCAAAAAGGCGCATTCTCCAAGGAAGATGGCGAGAAAGTGGTTGATGAAGCGGGTAAGCGCCTGAAATAAAGCGGCGATATCCACTGCCGATAGTTGGTAAAGTGCGCTTTGTTTATGTCGGATGCGACGCTAACGCGTCTTATCCGACCTACAAAACCGTGCAAATTCAATATATGGCATGAAATATGTAGAGCGTAGCGCATCAGGCAATTTTGCTATTTACGCAGCACTCCTCGCGTAAGAATTCAATTATCGCTTCCAGCATTGCGTATTGCGAAACACACATCAGCGTCCGACTCTCACGGTTTTGTTTGACCAGTCCTACCGATACCAGTGCTGATATATGGTGGCTGAGTGTGGAGCCAGGTATCCCAAGCTGCTTTTGCAACTCACCGACCGGCAACCCTTGTTCCCCGGCTTTGACAAGATGTTTAAATATGAACAAACGGGTCGGGTGACCTAGCTCTTTCAGCGCTTTAGCGACTTCTTCCAACTGCATATGACACCCCTCTGTCTGGTTGATATTTCGATAATACCAGAAATATCTTGATCTGAATTTCATTTCGATTATTCTGGAAATATAGATTTACCCAATGAGGTTACGTATGAGTAGTTGGCTTGCGATGCTGCAAGATGCCGCAGAGATGTTTGTGTTTCTCGCCGTCGAGCTTTCGTTGCTGTTTATAGTGATTAGTGCCGGTGTCAGCCTGATAAGACAAAAGGTGCCAGACCATAAAATCCAGCAGATGATGGGGGCCAGAAAAGGGAGAGGCTATCTCCTGGCTGCTCTGTTGGGAGCCGTTACCCCGTTCTGTAGTTGCTCGACAATACCCATGTTACGTGGATTGTTGTCAGCGAAAGCCGGGTTTGGTCCGACTCTCACTTTTTTATTTGTTTCACCATTACTTAATCCCATTATCGTCGGACTAATGTGGATGACCTTTGGTTGGAAAGTCACCTTGTTGTACGCGATTATCGCAGCCGGCGTCTCCGTTCTTGCCAGTATTATCCTGGATTCTCTGGGGTTTGAACGTCATATCATTGCCAGTAAAAGCTCATCAGCAAATTGTTGTGCTCCAGCAAAAACTTCGCCGGGAACGACATATACGCCCATAAAAGTGAGTTGTTGTAGTCCAGCGGCTAAAGCCATTGAGAACCCCGTAGTTACCTGTTGCAGTACCAAAGCTGTAGTAAGTATTAATCCCATAAAACTAGCCACCAAAGATGCGTTGCAACAGTTTAAAGATGTACTGCCATATCTTTTGTTAGGAGTATTAATAGGATCTTTTATTTATGGCTTTATTCCCTCAGCGTGGATTGCCGCTCATGCAGGAGCAGATAATCCCTTCGCCATCCCATTAAGCGCCGTTGTCGGTATTCCGCTGTATATCCGGGCTGAGGCGGTTATCCCTCTGGCATCTGTTCTGATGACAAAAGGAATGGGTCTGGGAGCATTAATGGCATTAATCATCGGCAGTGCCGGCGCAAG
>NZ_JBQZXE010000089.1:0-15960 GCF_053555855.1 Shigella sp. SIG3 | reverse complement strand
CTCCACACGGAGAGGCATTTTTATCGCTGCGCAATGTTGACTCTTGTCACTGGCGAACTCTGACGATTCTCCCACAGCACCGTTAACCCACGCTGTAATGCTATAAAAATAAACAACAAAATACCGATGGCGATTTTCGTCCACCAGGAACTCAGCGTGCCGTCAAAGTTGATGTAAGTCTGGATCAGTCCCTGAATTGCCACGCCAAAAAGCGTCCCAAGCACCGTCCCGACGCCACCACTTAACAACGTACCGCCAATCACCACC
Source organism: Shigella sp. SIG3 (assembly GCF_053555855.1). Lineage (NCBI taxonomy): Bacteria > Pseudomonadati > Pseudomonadota > Gammaproteobacteria > Enterobacterales > Enterobacteriaceae > Shigella > Shigella sp. SIG3. Next base: position 15,693 of record NZ_JBQZXE010000089.1, on the reverse strand, counting down.
GACGCGATGGCGTCCAGTTCCACACCTACGCCCGCCAGTGCATATCCGGCTTGGGTATAAATCGAGAAGACAATCCCCGCCAGTGTTGCCAGTCCGGTGGAGAGCATATAAATGCGAATAGTGGTGCTGCGAGTAGAAATCCCCATCAGGTTCGCCGACGTCGCGTTGCCGCCAATAGCGTACACCTGATTGCCAAAACGGGTACGATGCGCAAGGAAAATACCGATAACCACCACCGCCAGCATCAACAGCCCCATCGCACTAAGGCGACCGCCGCCGGGGATTTTCCACGCAAGGCTTGAGAGCGTGTCATAAATGGGATGGTTTATCGGAATCGACTCTTCCGAAACGAGATAGCTGACGCCGCGCAAAAAGAACATCCCCGCAAGCGTAATGATAAATGCCGGGATCTTCAGGGCGTCGATCAGAAGCCCCATAAATGCGCCGAAGGCACAGCCCATCACCAGCACTAGCGGAAACGCCAGCAGCGGCGAGAGGCCGAAATCGCCAACCACTTTTGCCAGAAACACGCCAGTAAAGGCGATCACCGAACCGACGGAGAGATCGATACCGCCAGAGAGGATCACAAAGGTCATGCCAACGGCGATTATCCCAAGAAAGGCGTTATCGGTCAGGATATTGCAGATCACCCTTGTGGAAGCAAAACCGGGAAACTGGGTCAGGCAGTAGAGATAGCCCAGCACAAAGACGCCGATGGTGATCATCAGCGGCAAGTTACGTTTTATCATGGCTACGTACTCCTTTAATCAGACTGATAAAGCGTTGCGACTGAACAATCAGCACACAAAGCACCACCACCGCTTTCACCACCAGGTTCATCTCCGGCGGAAAGCCCGAAAGCAAAATTCCGGTGTTCATCCCCTGAATAATCAGCGCCCCCACTACCGAGAGCAGCAGGTTAAAGCGCCCGCCCATCAGCGATCCGCCGCCAATCACCACCGCGAGAATGGCGTCCAGCTCCAGCCATAATCCGGCGTTGTTGGCATCGGCACCGCAAATATCCGCCGCCACGATAATGCCCGCAATCGCCGCACATAGCCCGCTCAACACGTAGGTGAGCATGACGATGATTCGCGTGTTTACCCCGGCATTTTTTGCCGCCCGAATGTTGATACCAACGACTTCGATAAACATCCCCAGCGCCGTTTTGCGGGTCAACAGCCAGAACAGGAGAAGCGTCAGCACCGCGATAATGACCGGCGTTGGCAGGAACAACAGCGATCCGCTGCCAAACCATGAGAGATCCGGCGAGTTAAACGTGACGATCTGCCCGGCGGTGATCAGTTGCGCCACGCCGCGCCCGGCGACCATCAGGATCAGGGTGGCGACAAACGGCTGAATTTTGAGGATCGCTACCAGTATGCCGTTCCACAATCCCGCCAGGATGCCGGTGCCCAGGGCGCTTAACAAAACAATCGGCAGGCTGAATCCCGCGACCGTCATCGCAGCCGTTGTGGCTCCGGCGATAGCCATCACCGCCCCCACAGAGAGATCGATACCACCGGTGGCGATCACCAGCGTCATACCAATCGCCAGTAACGCAACGGGAGCTGCACGGTTAAGAATGTCGATAGGGCTACCGAACAAACGCCCATCCTGAAGCACCACCTGCCAGAAATGCGGGGCTACCAGGCTATCGACCAGCAGCACCAGCAACAGTGCCGCCAGCTGCGGCATCCCCGTCGGCCAGTGAAAACGCCTTTTTGGCGGCGTAGTGTCAGGGAGAGATTGAGGCATCACACTGTTCTCCTTACGCCGCAATGGCGTTCATGATCGCCGGAACGGAAAGCTGTGCCAGCGGGATCTCCGCCACCTGTTTGCGATCGCGCATGATGATCACCCGGTCGGCATAGCCCACCAGCTCTTCCAGTTCGGAGGAGATCACCAGCAGCGCCAGACCGTCAGCACACAGCGTTTCAATCAGGCGGATGATCTCGGCGTGGGCACCAACATCAATGCCACGGGTTAGCTCATCAAGGATCAGAAATTGCGGTCGGGTCAGTAGCCAACGTGAAAGCAGCACTTTTTGCTGATTGCCACCGGAGAGAAATTCAATCGGTTGTTCAGTTGAAGGTGTGCGAATGCCAAGCTGGCGGATAAAGCGTTCGGCAATCTCTTGCTGCTCTTTGCGGGAAATGGGTCGTAGCCAGCCGCGCTGGGCCTGGAGAGCAAGGATGATATTTTCCCGCACCGAGGCGGCGGCGATGATGCCATCGGTTTTCCTGTCTTCCGGGCAGAATCCGATGCCCAGTACTGAAGCCTGATGTGGCGATCGCAGGGTTTGCGGTTTGCCTTTGATCAACGCCGTGCCGCTGTCAGCAGGTTTGATACCGAAGATCACTTCGGCGGTTTCGGTACGTCCGGATCCCAGCAAGCCAGCCAGACCGACGATCTCGCCGGGGCGCACTTCGAGATCAAACGGTGCTATCGTTCCTTTTTTGCCGTAATTTTTGAACGCGGCAACGGGTTTGTCGCTCAACAATGTTCGCCCGGCACGCTGTAGCGCGTGGGTATCCAGCTCGCGCCCCAGCATCATTTTTACCAGTTCGATCTGCGGTAGCTCGCGCGTTTCCCGACAGCCTACGAAACTGCCGTTGCGTAAGACGGTGATCCGATCGCTGACCTGATAGACCTGATCGAGAAAGTGAGTGACAAAGATCAGGCTGACGCCGCGATCGCGCAACTGACGCATCAGGCCAAATAATAGCTCCACTTCTTGGGTGTTGAGGCTGGCGGTGGGTTCATCGAGGATCAGCACTTTGGCGGAGAGATCGATAGCCCGGCAAATGGCGACGATTTGCTGCATCGCCACCGAAAAACGGTTAAGCGGTTCGCGCATGTCGAGGGAGAAACCGTAAGATGCCATCAGTTCGGTGGCGCGCTTTTCCATCTCTTTACGGCGTAGAAGGCCGAAACGTTTGGGTTCGCGACCTATGAATAGATTATCAGCAACCGACATATTGGGTAGCAGGTTGACTTCCTGATAGACGGTGCCGATACCGAGTTGTTGTGCATGGGCGGTATTTTTCGGTGAGATAGTCTGGCCTTCCAGCCAGATGGTGCCGCGATCGGCGTGGTATACACCAGTTAATGCTTTGATTAGCGTTGATTTTCCCGCCCCGTTTTCACCAAGCAGCGCCATGATTTCGCCACGGCGCAGGCTGAAATCAACGTTGTCTAACGCTTTGACGCCGGGGAAAAATTTACTTAATCCTTCGGTGCGGAGGATCTCCTGGTGTTGGTCGGTCGTCATGGTTTCCCCCGGTGTAAAGCGTGCTCCCAGTAGGCATGATAAGACGCGGTAAGCGTCGCATCAGGCTTCAGTGCACCATCGCCGGATGCGGCGCGAGCGCCTTATCCGGCCTACGAATCGGCATCAGGCATAGCAACCCTCAATACCCCATATTTTTCTTCTTCTCTAACTCTTCTTTTGCGGTATCAGGCAGGTAAAGGGTGGATTTGGTTAACGTCAGCTTTTCAGGCATGGTGCCGTCTTTTTTGTATTTCTCCAGCGCATCGAAAGCGGGTCCCGCCATGTTCGGCGTCAGTTCAACACTGGCGTTCGCTTCGCCATCCATCATCGCTTTGTAGATGTCCGGTACACCGTCAATGGAACCCGTGAGGATATCTTTGCCCGGTTTCAGGCCCGCTTCTTTAATTGCCTGAATTGCACCAATCACCATGTCGTCGTTATGGGCGTAAACCATGCAGATGTTTTTGCCGTTGTTTTCCGCTTTGATAAAGCTCTCCATGACTTCTTTGCCTTTACTGCGGGTGAAGTCACCTGACTGCGAGCGGATAATTTTGATATTTGGCGCATTCTTAATGGCTTCGGCAAAGCCTTTCTTAACGGTCAATGGCGACGCTGGCCCCAACGGTGCCCTGCAGCTCCACCACGTTGCATGGTTTGCCATTCACTTCTTTTACCAGCCAGTCACCGATCAACTTACCTTCGAGGATGTTGTCGGCAGTAACGGTGGTCATATAGAGAGATTTGTCTTTCACATCGATGGAACGGTCGAGCAAGAAGACCGGGATTTCGGCATCTTTCGCCTCTTTTAATACCGGTTCCCAACCCGTCGCAACCACTGGAGCGATAAAGATCGCATCCACCCCTTGTGCAACGAAGGAACGTACCGCTTTAATCTGGTTTTCCTGCTTTTGCTGACCATCGGCAATTTTCAACGTAATTCCGCGTTTTTCGGCCTCACTTTTCGCCACATTGGTTTCTGCGGCGCGCCAGCCGGATTCCGATCTGACCTGCGAAAATCCTACGGTTAATGGAGCGGCCAACGCCATAGACGACATGGCTGCCGAGACTGCAGAGACTACAAGTAAGCGTTTCCACATAGGGTTGTCCTCGTCGGGGTAATTATTATTGGTGAAAAGATGTTCGCGAAAAAACTATAGACAATTCGTTATGTAACGGATTGCGTTACATCACACTTCAAAAAAGTAAATAAAACGTTAATCACAAGTTTGTAATCGCTTTCATCTCACTATGAAAAATGCGGCTACGGTTATGGATTTTCCTGCTCTGTATACCGTCTTAAAACTGGCGAAAAAGGAAAATGAAGACGAAAACAAGCAAAGACATTCGGCGCGAGTTGGCTATAATACTTGGCACTTGTTTGCCACATATTTTTAAAGGAAACAGACATGAGCTTACTCAACGTCCCTGCGGGTAAAGATCTGCCGGAAGACATCTACGTTGTTATTGAGATCCCGGCTAACGCAGATCCGATCAAATACGAAATCGACAAAGAGAGCGGCGCACTGTTCGTTGACCGCTTCATGTCCACCGCGATGTTCTATCCGTGCAACTACGGTTACATCAACCACACCCTGTCTCTGGACGGTGACCCGGTTGACGTACTGGTCCCGACTCCGTACCCGCTGCAGCCTGGTTCTGTGATCCGTTGCCGTCCGGTTGGCGTTCTGAAAATGACCGACGAAGCCGGTGAAGATGCGAAACTGGTTGCGGTTCCGCACAGCAAGCTGAGCAAAGAATACGATCACATTAAAGACGTAAACGATCTGCCTGAACTGCTGAAAGCGCAAATCGCTCACTTCTTCGAGCACTACAAAGACCTCGAAAAAGGCAAGTGGGTGAAAGTTGAAGGTTGGGAAAACGCAGAAGCCGCTAAAGCTGAAATCGTTGCTTCCTTCGAGCGCGCAAAGAATAAATAAGTTCTTCTAGCGCAATAACCCTGAACGCCGGGCTTCGGTTAGTAAGGGTTTTTTTATGCCCGCGATAAATAAACTCTCTATTCCACCATCATTATTCTCAGCGGTTGCAAGGCTTGAACGGTAAGAACAAGCAAACCCGACCACCATTTTGCTGTTCATAGCCACTTGCTGGAAGTTAGCCGACCTCACTCATACTCACCGTTCAAAGCGTGCCCCCGTTTTACCCCTGCACATTTGTGAACGCCAGCAGAGTTTTTTATGCGATTGCAGATATGGAAAGCGGCTCGGAGAGAAAAGCAAAAGATGGAAAAGTTACAAAAAAAAATCGCGAGATACATCGCATAAAACAACGCCACCCGAAGGAGGCGTGCTTTTATTATTACTTATCCCTGTCTAACCAGTCGCCGCTTTCAATTAGCTTTAATCCATCGACGGGTCGTTGATAAACGTACATCCATGCACTCCCATACGGCGTCTGAATCAACTGGCGCGCGTATTCACCGCCCCTGGTGCGCAAGGCATCAAGTTCGGCCAGCGTGGCGTTGTCAATACGATAAACTTCACCGTGTACCGTTCCGTTCCCCGGAACTGCGCCTGGATAGTGGCCCAGGCTATACAACTGGTAGTTATCGATACTGAAATCGCCCAGTAACTGGGCATTGGTCATCCAGTGACTGTTGCCTTGTTTGTGGCGTAAACTGCCGTAGACAAATATTCGCATTGCTAAAACTCGAACTGATAGAGCAAATCCAGTGCCTGGTCTACACCAGACACGGCTTCCAGATATAGCTTAGGCATCAGGCGATAACGTAACGTGAGTGTTGCTATAGAGTCAAATATACCCACGCCGTATTTCACTTGCAGACCTGGCAATACATAGCCGCTGACCACTACCTGGGAGGAGTCGCCTACTCCCAGGGTGTCGAGCGCTAAATTGCTTACGCCAAACGTCTCGCCGATTTTACCCACAATCTGGCCACTTTGCGCAACCCCCAGACCAATCAGCATCGAGGTCATTGCCGCACTGTCGCTCTGATCGCTCTCCAGCCCTTGTCCACGTAGCAAATAAGACAATGCAGCTTGTTGCGACATCGCCGGGTCAGAGAAGATCTCCGCTTTCGGTTCGTCCGCCAGACCAGTGACGCGAACTCCGGCGATTACATCGTCTTCTGTAGCATCCGGGTTACGAATAGCTTCAATATTAAGATACGGTTGATCCGGCGGACCAGAGAACAGTAACTCACCCTTACGCACAATCAGATCCTGACCATAGGCATGGAAGCGCCCTTCAGGGATGTTGATCTGCCCGTTCAGGCCCAGCCCTTGTTTGTCCTGTACGACGTTAAGATCGCCCGTCAGCCGCGCTTTCAGGCCAAAGGCGTCAATGCGCACATTGTTGCCAACGTGGACAATCAGGTTACTGTTAATCGGAATCGACGCCGTTTTCGGCTCTTCCGGTTGCAGGTTATCGTTAAGCATCACCACATCGCTGGAGACGCCTACTGCGCTTTCCGGCAGATCGTGCACCACGATGCGCGCCCACGGGACATCCACGCGACCATCGAGGGTAAACAGGTTTGGTGTAGCCTCGAATACAACATCTGGCGATACATCCATTCGTACCATCGGCGGCACGGTGATCCGCACTTTACTGCCTTTCGCCGTTACTCGTGCCCGCCAGTTTTCAATTTGGCTCCAGTCGGCATCACCGTTCAGGTAGATTTCACCCTGCTGGGTCCGTACTGTACCGGCAAGCGTCGAGCGCATACCGTTAAAGTTGACCGCAAGCTGGCTCGGCTGCATATCAAACGGCATAAAGTTGCCGTCGATATCCACACCCGTAACCTGAAGCTGACCAAACAACTGCGGGCTTTGCACATCACCACCCAGACGCAAGTTGGCACTCACCATCCCCGCTGCTTTTTCCCCACGGGTAAAGATGGGGTTTATCATCGCAAGGTTGAAGTTACGGATATTGACGTTGCCACCAAGATTACGGCGGCCTTGCGGATCGGTCACCTGCACCTGTCCATCAAACTGGCCGTTATTGGTCAGGCGGATGGTCCAGCCCAATTCGGCACGGTTGTTACGCAATTCCGCCGTCAGATTCAGTGTCTGAAACGCCACCGGCAGCGCCGCATCGTTGACGGTTTGCGTTACCTGCACGTTACGCCCCGAAAGGGTGATACTGCCCTGCGGCAGCCCCTCTTTCGTGGTGTCCCAGGCAACATCCGCTTTACCCGTGAAGATACCGCTGGCCTGAGTGGTTTCTGGCATAAACGGTTTCAGCATGGCGAGGTCGAAGCGGTTGAGATTCACCACCGCACGCCCTTCGGCCCCCGCATCGATAGTTTGCGGCACGCACAGTTCCGCATTCGGGTTAAGCCAGCAGTGTGGCCCGATGCTGATTTTTTGCTCCTTATTGCGGTAATCCAGCGCAATATCGCGGGTCAGCGACCACGGGCCGACCGGCGTCTGGAAGCGGGTATTGCTAAGAGTTCCCTTCCAGCGTTCTTCTTTGCGATCAAAACTTCCTGCCAGATTAAGCTGCCCGGAGACAGGCTCGCCCTGAATCCGCAACTGTAGCTCGTGCTGCTTTTCGCTGCCTTTGGCATTCAGGGTGACGAGGTTGATATTTACATCCGGCTGCGAAATTTGCTCAACGCGTACGTCGAGTTTCCCGGCGATCTGATCGGTGGATTTAATGTCGCCTTCCACGCGAACCTGCGCCACGGAAAGTTCCTGCCAGCGCAGGCCGCGCGCGGTGATATCTGCCAGTAGTTGTGGCGCTTCCACCGTGCCGCGTACTTTCACCAGCCCTTTCGCTGTACCGCCAAGCCCCGGCAGCGCGTTATCCAGCCCCGGCGCGTTGATGGTGGCATCAAGATTGAGATCTTTTACCCCCAGCTCGCCTTTCACTTCGGCACTGTTTGGCCCGAGTTCCAGATGAAGCCCAGGGATCATCCACTGCATATAACTGTTGCCTTTCAGCGTGCCGTCAACGTTCACTTTGTTCTGTTTGACGTTACCGGTCAGCTTCAGTTCTGGCACCTCCATCTGCCAGGTGCCGCCGTACAGGCTACCGCGGGTTTTAATCAAGCCATTGAGTTTCGACGGCCACTCCGGGAACTCTTTGGCGGTGTAAATGCCATTAAGCGTTAGCTCACCGCGCCAACTAATGGCCTGCTGCCAGTCGAGCAACGCCTTGAGTTCAGTTTTCCCTTCCAGCGCCGCGACGGTGAGTTTGTCGAGATTGACCTGCTGTTCATTACCTTTGGCATCAAGGGTAATGGTGGCTGGCGGGATCTCCTGTCCCTTCACTGCCGTACGCATAGAGAGCGTGTAATCGGTCATTTTGCCGGTAAGTTTCAGTTTCAGATCATCCGCCTGATACTGCTTCTCACCAGTGAACGGCCAGTAAAGCTGTTTGCTGTTCACTTCCACGTTGAGTGGCAATCCGGCTTCCGCCAGTCGCGTCTGGGCGCGTAAATCCATATCCACCGGACCGGAAAGGTTAACGCCTATCTCCAGCTGTTCGCGCAGCGCGCCGCCCACTTTCAGCTTCACCTTTTCACCTTTCAACGGCTCCACGTTCAGTGTGCTGTTGAGGGTGATATCCACCGGCCAGTTGTCTGACAGCTGCGCCGTGCCGCTGGCGTTGACGATCCCCTGGTTGGAATCGATATCCAAGGCGTCCAGTTTAGTATTGCCGTCAATGCTGCTCACTTTCAGCAGCATGGTGCGCACGGTGATGTCCGTGTCGCCCGTCACGCGCAGCTGCTCGCCCTTAAACTCTTCAATGTTCAGGTTAAGCGGCAAATGCACGTCGGTCATTTCCGGCAATACCGGGCGAGAAAAGAGATCTTTCAGCGTTTCGCCGAGCGGCTTTTCCTCCGGCTGCGGATTTTCAATTTTCGGTTCGACCACTTCTTCCTGCGCCACTTCCACCACTTTCGGCAGAGCAATCAGCAGGCCTTTCAGCGACGTCGGTTTCAGGGTCAGGGTTTTCTCCTGCCAGTTCAGGCCGGAGGTGAAGTCCATCACCGACACCGTGGTGTCATCAATCTTGATGTTGACGTTGTCCAGCGCCACCCGTGTCAGGGTGATGGGATACGGCGTGGAGAGATCCAGCGGACCGCTATCTTCCTCTTCTTCAACCTGTTCAGAAGGAGGCATTTTTTTACTGTCGATGTTGACCTGAATGTCTTTCAGCGCCAGGTCATTAATACAAACGCTACTGTTCCACAGGCACTCAAGACCGACCGCCAGATGCAGATTACCCGCTTTTACCGCCACGCCTAGCTGCTCATAACGAACGTCAGACAAGGTGAGATCGCGCCAGCCGCCGGTGACCTTGCCAATATCCAGTCCTGGCACCCAGCGATCCGCCGCTTTAAATACAAGATGCAGGCCGCTGGTGGTGCCCACCAGAAACGCCACCGATCCCAGCAACAGTAAGATAACGATAACCACGCCGAGGCTGATTTTTTTCCATAAACTCATAATTCTGGCCCCAGACCGATGTAAAACTGTAACCCGTGTTCGTCTTTATCCGCGACCGGTACGGCAAAATCGAGTTTGATTGGCCCGACCGGCGATTCCCAGCGTACGCCGACCCCGGTACCGGTTTTAAAGTCGCTGCGGCGAATATCGCTTACCGCTTCGCCACTATCGACAAACACCGCGCCCCACCATTTTCCGGTCACGTTGTACTGGTATTCCAGCGATCCGGTTATCAACTTCGAGGCCCCTTTCAGGTCACCGTTGGCGTATTTCGGGGCGATAGATTTGTATTTGTAGCCGCGAATACTGCGATCGCCCCCGACGAAGAAACGCAGATCCGGCGGTACTTTGTCGAAATCACCGGTTTCAATCCAGCCCAGCGTACCGCGTGTCACAAAGCGATGGCGATCGTACAGTGTGCGGATCCAGACGTTCTGCGCCTGGAAAACGGAGAAATCGACATCTGAACCCCAGGCCGTGTTGGAGTAGTCGATAGAGTAGCGTTGCGAGTCTCCCCAGGTTGGCATCAGGCCACCACGAGAACGCGTGCGGCTAATCATCACCCCAGGATAAAACAGCATCGTGGTGTTGGTAATTTCACCCTGGGTAAAGTGGTCGAGGCTCCAGCGCAGGTTAATGGCACGCTGCCAGCCGCTGGAGAGATCCCAGTAGCGAGAAGCCACCAGCGTAGTGGAGTCAGATTCGGTATCGTTCAGGTCAGTGCGCTTAAAACCGCCCTGCACCAAATAATATTGTTCCAGTGGATTCTTCAGCAGCGGCATTTTATAGCTGAAGTCGAGGGTCTGTTCCGGCGCGGAAATACTGGTACTGGTGGTCAAACTGTGACCGTATGAGTTCATCCACGGCTTTTTCCACGTCGCTTTCACGCGCGGTCCCACGTCCGTAGAGTAACCGCCCCCGGTTTCGATGGTGTTTTCTGTTCGCGGCGAAACCACGCCCGTCAATGGTAATACTTTCGTTTCGCGCGCTTTATCAAATTGTGGAGCCACCACCACCGAGTTAAACCAGCCGGTAGCAGAAAGTCGGCGGTTCAGTTCCGCCAAATCTTTCGATTCATACTCATCGCCCTCTTTAAACGGCACCAGATTTTGCAGGTATTCATCGCGGATTTGTGATCCTTCAAAGGTCACATGCCCAAAGCGGTAACGTTCGCCACTGTTATAATCAATATCCCAGAAGGCTTTATGCAGGCCGAGCGCAATGCCCAGCTGCGCTTTGGTAAATTCGCTATCGAAATAACCTTTACGCAACGCAATACTGGTTAAGGACTTTTTGAAATTTTCATAATCGCCCTGGTTCAGTACCGTACCAATAGCCGGGCGAGTATCGAGCAATTTCAAATAGTCTTTATCGGTCCGCGCGCCGCCGCGCAATACCACATCGGTGCCGCCAATTAACACCGGCACACCTGGCGTGACTTTGGCGATCAATACCTGCCGCCCTTTCTTTGGCGGTGGACGGAGATCAAATTCAATGGTCGGCTGGTAATAACCCAGCGCTTTCAGACCTTCACGGATGGCATCATCGACGCGTGCGCGAAAGCGACGGTCTGGCGTCACTTCATCACTTTCAATCGTAGAAAGCTGCGCACGAACGTTCTTTTCCAGCTGTCCCGATAACCCCTCGACCTGTAGACGGACGTTCGCGGCGACGGCAGATCCGCTTAAGCAGAGTAAGCTTACACAGCATAACTGTCGGATATAGCGCACATTTTCTCCTGAATATCCTTTTTTCCTGCCCCTGGAACGCCGTTAAACGGCTTAACAAAAATCCAGTAATATGGATTAAAAAGCAGACTAAACCCCAAATATTTCTTATGTTTTACTTTAGACCTATTCACGGTGGTTATTGTGTGCAAATACGCCTCTTGTTACAACCTTAACCCCAATGACCGATTTTCGGGAGAGCGACACCATGAGTTTATTTGATAAAAAGCATCTGGTTTCCCCCGCCGATGCCCTGCCTGGACGTAACACCCCGATGCCCGTAGCCACGCTGCATGCGGTCAACGGTCACTCAATGACCAATGTACCTGACGGAATGGAGATTGCCATTTTTGCGATGGGTTGTTTCTGGGGTGTGGAGCGTCTGTTCTGGCAGTTACCCGGCCTTTACAGCACCGCCGCAGGCTATACCGGCGGCTATACGCCAAATCCGACTTATCGGGAAGTGTGCTCCGGTGATACGGGTCATGCCGAAGCGGTACGCATTGTTTACGATCCTTCCGTCATCAGCTATGAGCAGTTGCTACAGGTATTTTGGGAGAATCACGATCCCGCCCAGGGAATGCGTCAGGGCAATGACCACGGCACGCAGTATCGTTCAGCGATTTATCCGCTGACCCCAGAACAGGATGCCGCAGCTCGCGCCAGTCTGGAACGTTTTCAGGCGGCGATGCTTGCCGCCGATGACGATCGTCACATCACCACGGAAATCGCTAACGCCACACCGTTTTATTATGCCGAAGATGACCACCAGCAATATCTGCATAAAAACCCATATGGTTACTGTGGAATTGGCGGAATTGGCGTCTGTCTGCCGCCGGAAGCATAGCGTTACGGGTACAAATGTAGTTTGTTGATAAAGTGCTCTTTGTCTATGCCTGATGCGGCTTAAACGACTTACCAGGCCTACAAAATCGTCCAAATTCAATATATTGCAAGGACTGCGTAGGCCTGATCGGCATAGCGCATCAGGCAGTATTGCATTTATCAGCAGTCTGAATTTTAACCCTCTGGCGACTTTACAGTACCTTACGCTATACTAGCGACTGAAAATGCCGGTTCACTTTCTTCGAATCGGCTTTCAATGTGTATTTCACACAAATTAATCAACTTTCCCTTCCGAGGATCTGGCCTGAAAGGTCGGATAAGATATGTTAAACAGTATTTTAGTCATACTCTGCTTGATCGCTGTAAGTGCGTTCTTCTCGATGTCCGAGATCTCGCTTGCCGCCTCACGCAAAATCAAACTTAAACTGCTGGCTGATGAAGGCAATATAAATGCCCAACGCGTTCTGAATATGCAGGAAAATCCCGGCATGTTCTTTACCGTGGTCCAAATCGGTCTGAACGCAGTGGCGATTCTCGGCGGTATCGTCGGTGATGCGGCATTTTCTCCAGCTTTTCACAGCCTGTTCTCCCGCTATATGTCGGCAGAGCTCTCTGAGCAACTGAGCTTTATTCTCTCTTTCTCGTTAGTGACTGGCATGTTTATCCTGTTTGCGGATTTAACCCCGAAACGCATCGGTATGATTGCGCCAGAAGCGGTGGCTTTGCGTATCATCAACCCGATGCGCTTCTGCCTGTACGTTTGCACCCCGCTGGTGTGGTTCTTCAACGGCCTGGCGAACATGATCTTCCGTATTTTCAAACTGCCAATGGTACGTAAAGATGACATCACTTCTGATGACATCTACGCGGTAGTGGAAGCCGGTGCGCTGGCGGGCGTGTTACGTAAACAGGAACACGAGCTGATTGAAAACGTCTTTGAGCTGGAATCCCGTACCGTTCCGTCTTCAATGACACCGCGTGAAAACGTGATTTGGTTTGATCTCCACGAAGATGAGCAAAGCCTGAAGAATAAGGTGGCGGAACATCCGCACTCTAAGTTCCTCGTCTGTAATGAAGATATTGACCACATCATCGGTTATGTCGATTCTAAAGACCTGCTGAACCGCGTGCTGGCTAACCAAAGCCTGGCACTGAACAGCGGCGTACAAATTCGCAACACGCTGATTGTGCCGGATACGTTAACCCTTTCAGAGGCGTTGGAAAGTTTTAAAACCGCAGGTGAAGACTTCGCGGTGATCATGAACGAGTACGCGCTGGTGGTGGGGATCATCACCCTCAACGACGTGATGACCACGCTGATGGGCGATCTGGTCGGTCAGGGGCTGGAAGAGCAGATTGTCGCCCGTGATGAGAACTCATGGCTGATTGACGGCGGCACCCCAATTGACGACGTCATGCGCGTGCTGGATATTGACGAGTTCCCGCAGTCGGGCAACTACGAAACCATCGGCGGCTTTATGATGTTTATGCTGCGTAAGATCCCGAAACGCACCGATTCGGTGAAATTCGCCGGCTACAAATTTGAAGTGGTGGATATCGATAACTACCGCATCGACCAGCTGCTGGTGACCCGGATCGACAGCAAGGCCACCGCCCTTTCGCCAAAACTGCCTGACGCTAAAGATAAAGAAGAAAGCGTCGCGTAACCCCCAGAAACATCAACGGCTCCTGAATCAGGAGCCGTCTTATTACTGCATAGCACTTTGGTTAAGCCATCTCTGTTTGCAGACGCATAACCTGACGGTTAACTTCGGACATCACTGACAAATGCAGCTTATCCTTCACTTTTGGGATAAGAATCTTACCCTTATCAAATTCAAAAGCGCCAACGTCCTTGATGTATAACCGTCCACGGAACAGGATCTTTACGTACTTCGCCACCTGAAGTGGGTTGTACCGTTGGAAAATTTTCATTGTTATCTCCTGCTGAGTATTACGCCTGTGCGGTGCCACAATCGGCCCAACTATTATGAGGCGCAAATTTTAATGCTTAGTGACTATAGACTATCCGGGCAATGTTTCCACCGCGTATAACTTTTTTTACCTAAAGGTTACAATTATTCAGAATTATCTTTTTACCGAAGCGCGGTCTTCAGTATAAGCATTCATTTTTCATATGATTTGTGCGCTTGACCGCAAACTGGCATCACACTTGCGGGAAATTCGATAAATAGCACATATGATTAAAACTCAGACCCAAGTGGTCGGATCACCTGCATATCATAAGAAGGAAACACCATGACCCTACGCAAGATTCTGGCACTCACCTGCCTGCTGTTGCCGATGATGGCTTCCGCACATCAGTTCGAAATCGGTCAGCGAGTGCCGCCGATTGGCATTACCGATCGGGGCGAGTTGGTGCTTGATAAAGATCAGTTTAGCTACAAAACCTGGAACAGCGCGCAGTTAGTGGGAAAAGTGCGAGTACTGCAACATATTGCTGGTCGCACCTCTGCAAAAGAGAAAAACGCGACGCTGATTGAAGCGATTAAATCAGCGAAGTTACCGCACGATCGTTACCAGACCACCACCATTGTTAACACCGACGACGCGATTCCGGGTTCCGGCATGTTTGTGCGCAGCAGTCTGGAGAGTAATAAAAAGCTTTATCCCAGGTCGCAGTTTATTGTCGATAGCAATGGCGTCGCGCGCGGTGCCTGGCAGCTGGATGACGAAAGTTCCGCTGTAGTGGTGCTGGATAAAGACGGTCGCGTGCAATGGGCCAAAGACGGGGCGCTCACACCGGAAGAGGTGCAGCAAGTGATGGACCTGCTGCAAAAGTTGCTCAAATAATGGCAATAACATAAATTCTGGAAAAATAATTTTCCCCTATCGTTATCTATGGGATAGGGGAATTAAGTCTCTGAGTTCTTACACCGAACTAATACTGGTAACGCTAGTTGCTCTTTTTTAAACGCCTCAATGATCGATTTATATTTCTCGCAAATCTTTTCTTTGGTAATATTACTATCTGCGGCCAGATTCGCACTTACTATCGCATCCACTTGTTCGGCTAATTCGACTTGTTGGCAACCTGCATTAACCAGAAAATTATAAATAAGAGAGTAATCTTCATCCTCCAAAACAACAGAGGAACCATTACGAAAACGTTCATCCCCTCCATAGATTTTAAGCGCAAAGCCCAAAGATTCTATGACTATGGCAAAATTATCATCAATTATTTTTTCGTAAATATACCATCCATCACATTCTTTAATTCCACCGCCTGGTATTTGGAGTTCAAATTTACCCCGTTTTAATTTGCTTACTACATCCTCCAATAAGGCATAACCGAAAGATACGTCACCAAACGCCTGGCGAATATAACCTTTAATCCTTTTTGGTATGTCAGACTGTTTTTTCTGCAAAATATCACAGGCATACA
>NZ_JBQZXE010000088.1:0-15969 GCF_053555855.1 Shigella sp. SIG3 | reverse complement strand
GCATTATCTGAACATAAAACACTATCAGTAAGTTGGAGTCATTACCCAAATGTGCACCTTTTTTTTGTGATCTGCCGCAAATAGAGAATGAATATTCTCTTGCGATTAATTTAGTAGAAAATTCTTATCCATCTCTGTTATTTTAAAGTCTTGATTGTGAAGATTTTCTCTGACCTCGCGCGTATCATTTCTTTATTCTAATAACTCGCCTGCAAAAACGTAGACCGCATATCGCCTTGATGCGGCTCGGAAAAAAATAATAAGCCCTACAAAATATTGAGCGAGAAATTATGGAAATTGCATCGAATAAAGGCGTCATTGCAGACGCTTCGACCCCGGCGGGTCGTGCTGGAATGAGTGAGAGCGAGTGGCGAGAAGCGATCAAATTCGACAGTACTGACACCTGCTGGGTGATTATGAGTATCGGGATGGCGATTGGCGCGGGGATTGTTTTTCTCCCGGTGCAGGTCGGTTTGATGGGATTGTGGGTATTTTTGCTCTCATCGGTGATTGGTTACCCGGCAATGTATCTGTTTCAGCGGTTGTTTATTAATACGCTGGCAGAATCACCAGAATGTAAAGATTACCCGAGTGTCATTAGCGGTTATTTAGGTAAAAACTGGGGCATCCTGTTAGGTGCGCTCTATTTCGTAATGCTGGTGATTTGGATGTTCGTCTATTCCACCGCCATCACCAACGATAGTGCTTCCTATCTGCATACCTTCGGCGTGACGGAAGGGTTGCTGTCAGACAGTCCCTTTTATGGTCTGGTACTGATTTGCATTCTGGTGGCGATCTCTTCACGCGGCGAGAAATTGTTATTCAAAATTTCGACCGACATGGTGCTGACCAAGCTGCTGGTAGTCGCTGCGCTGGGCGTGTCGATGGTGGGAATGTGGCATCTGTATAACGTCGGTTCGCTACCGCCGCTGGGGCTGCTGGTGAAAAACGCCATTATTACGCTGCCGTTTACCCTGACGTCGATTCTGTTTATCCAGACGTTAAGCCCGATGGTGATCTCTTATCGCTCGCGGGAAAAATCAATTGAAGTGGCGCGGCATAAAGCATTGCGGGCAATGAATATCGCGTTTGGCATTTTGTTTGTCACCGTCTTTTTCTACGCCGTGTCGTTCACGCTGGCGATGGGACATGACGAAGCGGTAAAAGCCTACGAGCAGAATATTTCCGCGCTGGCGATTGCCGCACAGTTTATTAGCGGTGACGGCGCAGCGTGGGTGAAAGTGGTCAGCGTCATTCTCAATATCTTTGCTGTCATGACTGCATTCTTTGGCGTCTATTTAGGCTTTCGCGAAGCAACGCAAGGGATCGTAATGAACATCCTGCGTCGCAAGATGCCTGCCGAGAAGATTAACGAAAATCTTGTTCAGCGCGGCATCATGATTTTCGCCATTTTGCTGGCCTGGAGCGCCATCGTACTGAACGCACCGGTGTTGAGCTTCACCTCTATCTGTAGCCCGATTTTCGGCATGGTAGGGTGCCTGATCCCGGCGTGGCTGGTTTACAAAGTACCGGCATTGCACAAATACAAAGGGATGTCTCTGTACCTGATTATCGTCACTGGTTTGTTGCTTTGTGTTTCTCTGTTCCTGGCATTTTCTTGATTTACCTGAAATTTTAAGGTTTTTAATATGTTTGATTCGACTTTAAATCCGTTATGGCAGCGTTACATCCTCGCCGTTCAGGAGGAAGTAAAACCGGCGCTGGGATGTACTGAACCGATTTCACTGGCGCTGGCGGCGGCGGTTGCTGCGGCAGAACTGGAAGGTCCGGTTGAACGTGTAGAAGCCTGGGTTTCGCCAAATCTGATGAAGAACGGTCTGGGCATCACCGTTCCCGGCACGGGAATGGTGGGGCTGCCGATTGCGGCGGCGCTGGGGGCGTTAGGTGGAAATGCCAACGCCGGGCTGGAAGTGCTGAAAGACGCAACTGCGCAGGCAATTGCCGATGCCAAAGCACTGCTGGCGGCGGGGAAAGTCTCTGTTAAGATCCAGGAACCTTGCAATGAAATCCTCTTCTCACGCGCCAAAGTCTGGAACGGTGAGAAGTGGGCGTGTGTCACCATCGTCGGCGGGCATACCAACATTGTGCATATTGAGACGCACAATGGTGTGGTGTTTACCCAGCAGGCGTGTGTGGCAGAGGGCGAGCAAGAGTCGCCGCTGACGGTGCTTTCCAGAACGACGCTGGCTGAGATCCTGAAGTTCGTCAATGAAGTCCCATTTGCGGCGATCCGCTTTATTCTCGATTCCGCGAAGCTAAATTGTGCGTTATCGCAGGAAGGTTTGAGCGGTAAGTGGGGGCTGCATATTGGCGCGACGCTGGAAAAACAGTGCGAGCGCGGTTTGCTGGCGAAAGATCTCTCTTCATCCATTGTGATTCGTACCAGCGCGGCATCCGATGCGCGTATGGGCGGCGCTACGCTTCCGGCTATGAGTAACTCCGGCTCGGGTAACCAGGGGATCACCGCAACAATGCCTGTGGTGGTTGTAGCAGAACACTTCGGAGCGGATGATGAACGACTGGCGCGTGCGCTGATGCTTTCTCATTTGAGCGCAATTTACATCCATAACCAGTTACCGCGTTTGTCTGCACTTTGTGCCGCAACGACCGCAGCAATGGGGGCCGCCGCCGGGATGGCATGGCTGGTGGATGGGCGTTATGAAACTATCTCGATGGCGATCAGCAGTATGATCGGCGATGTCAGCGGCATGATTTGCGATGGTGCGAAGGTTTCGACCAGTGCTTCGGCTGCGTGGAAAGCGGTGTTAATGGCGCTGGATGATACCGCCGTGACCGGCAATGAAGGGATCGTGGCGCATGATGTTGAGCAGTCGATTGCCAACCTGTGTGCGTTAGCAAGCCATTCGATGCAGCAAACGGATCGGCAGATTATCGAGATTATGGCGAGCAAGGCCAGATAAACGCCAGGTTTTGAGTATTGTGCCGGATGCGATGCTGGCGCACCTTATCCGGCCTACGGGGTGCTCAACTTGTTGATGTTGTTGTGTTTTGTACCTGATGCCGGATGCGATGCTGGCGCATCTTATCCGGCCTACGGGGTGTTTAATTTGTTGATGTTGTTGTGTTTTGTAGGCCGGATAAGGCGTTTACGCCGCATCCGGCAACCTGTCTTTACGCGGTAGCTTCATCCTCGGCTAAACGCGTTTCAGCATCCGCGACGATAGCTTCCAGCTCGCTCAACATCTCTTCATAGCCAAAATTTTTGGCGGTGCGAGCAGGTTCTTTCGCCACCACGGGCTTCGCTAGCTGGCGCTTTTTGGTCGATTTTTTACTCATCATCATCTCCCTGTAAAAACAACTAGACAGGCAAATCTATCAGCAAAGCGCGCAGTGGGGAATCGGCAACCAGCGTAATGTTAGCCTCGTCACGAATAAACGCCCCATCACCGCAGGTTAGCGCCGCTTTCTCTTCATGATGCGTAAGCGCATGAAATTTCCCGTGAATCGATTGCAAATACGCGCGTGGCCCATGCAACTGGAAATTCGCACTTTCGCCTTTGTCGAGCACGATATGGTGCAGCCACACTTGTTGGCGTAATTGCAGGCTTCCCATCGCACCCTCTGGCGAGGCGATTAATTGCTGCTTGTCCATATTAAGCGCCAGCTTTTGAATCAGCGGATTCTCTCGCTGCGGGCAGGTATCCAGCCAAAGCTGCATTCGCGTTAACGGTTTGTCTTTGCTGAGATTGTGTTCGCTATAGCTGACACCCGGCTGGGTAGAGAGCAGCAACGCCTCTCCGGCGCTGGCCTGAACATGATTGCCTTCGCTGTCGCGATACTCTGCTTCTCCATCCAGAATCACATTTAAAATATCGACTTTGGGATAGGTTCGCGGCTGAAAGGCGGCACCTGGGGCCAGCACTTCCTGGTTAAGCACACGCAGGGAGGCATAGCCTAACAATTTCGGGTCGAAGTAGTGTCCAAAGGAAAAAGTATACCGGGCCTGCAACCATCCGTAGTCTGCTTGTCCACACTGCCTGGCAGTTCGGGTAGTAATCATAATTCTTGACCTCTCTTTACTTCCTTTTATGGTAAGGGGCTGGACGCTACATTGTTAGCCAGATATTCTGCCCGGTATGTTCAAATTTCCTGAATGAGAACGAAATGGCCAAAGAAAGGGCATTAACGCTGGAAGCACTACGGGTTATGGATGCGATCGATCGCCGGGGCAGTTTTGCGGCGGCAGCGGATGAGCTGGGACGCGTGCCTTCCGCACTTAGCTACATCATGCAAAAACTGGAAGAAGAGCTGGATGTGGTGCTGTTTGACCGCTCGGGCCATCGCACCAAATTCACCAATGTCGGGAGGATGTTGCTGGAGCGAGGGCGCGTTTTGCTGGAAGCCGCAGATAAACTGACTACTGATGCGGAAGCTCTCGCGCGCGGTTGGGAAACGCATCTCACCATTGTGACCGAAGCGCTGGTACCGACACCTGCCTTTTTCCCGTTAATCGACAAACTGGCGGCAAAAGCCAATACCCAACTGGCAATCATCACAGAAGTGCTGGCGGGGGCGTGGGAACGGCTGGAGCAGGGGCGGGCGGATATCGTTATCGCGCCGGATATGCATTTTCGTTCCTCGTCGGAGATCAACTCGCGCAAGCTCTATACGTTAATGAACGTCTACGTTGCCGCGCCTGATCACCCGATTCATCAGGAGCCGGAACCGTTATCTGAAGTGACGCGTGTGAAATATCGTGGAATTGCGGTAGCGGATACCGCTCGTGAGCGCCCGGTGTTGACCGTACAGCTGCTGGACAAACAGCCGCACTTAACGGTGAGCACGATTGAAGATAAACGTCAGGCATTACTGGCGGGGCTTGGCGTGGCGACGATGCCGTATCCGATGGTCGAAAAAGATATTGCGGAAGGGCGGTTGCGTGTCGTCAGCCCGGAATCGACCAGCGAGATCGATATTATTATGGCCTGGCGTCGTGACAGTATGGGGGAAGCGAAATCCTGGTGTCTGCGGGAAATTCCAAAGTTGTTCGCTGGAAAATAATCTATTAAGCACCTTTCACAAGGTGCTTCTGACTGCTGACAAACGCAAAACTGCCTGATGCGCTACGCTTATCAGGCCTACGCAGTCACTGCAATATATTGAATTTTGGCAATTTGTAGGCTGGATAAGGCGTTTACGCCGCATCCGGCATAAACAAAGCGCACTTTGTCAACAATTTGAAGCACCTTTTACAAGGTGCTTAATCATTATTCTTGTTCCAGTTTTGGATCTGGTCCAAAGCGGTTTTCGCCTGGCGTACCCGCCTGGCAGTTAAAGACGATGATAATAAGCCAGCCGATAAACGGGATTAAGAATAGCAGTGCCCACCACGCCGAGCGGTCGGTGTCGTGCAGGCGGCGGAACTGAACCGCCCACCACGGTAAAAACACCAGAATACCGTAGATTGTCGTCAGGATGCCTTCGCCACCAGCGCGTTGCCAGCCTAACATTTTATCCAGCAGCCCCAGCACGAACGTAAAGATGATGTTGACCAGAATAAACATCCAGTACTCTTTGCGCCGCGCACGACCCCGGAAACCGACATAATTTTTTAGTACTTTCAGATACCAGTCCATTTTTGCCTCAATTTTGCTCAATCACTTGTTTTTAAAGCAGCAAATTAAGAATAGACGTGAATGAAATGGCAGTAAATATTCGTTCAAGGAATTAATAAAGTGCCGTGAAGGCGCGCTAAGACTGATGGCAAGCGCAAAATCGCCAGATGCGCTACGCTTATCTGGCCTACACGGTCATTGTAACATATTGAATATAAACGCTTTGTAGGTTTGATAAGGCGTTCACGCCGCATCCGACATGAACAACATGCACTTAGCTAATTATCAGAGGCACCTCGTAAGGTGCCTTTTTTTAACCGAAGCGAACATCTCGTCCATGCGGTTCATCGAGATCCTGCCACGGACCAATTGAAATAATCCCCGTAGGGTTGATGGTCTTATGGCTGCGGAAGTAATGATTACGGATGTGATCGAAATTGACAGTTTCGGCGATCCCCGGCATCTGGTAGATATCGCGCAGGAAGCCATACAGATTCAGGTAATCGCTGATGCGGTGCTTATCACACTTGAAGTGGGTCACATACACTGGATCAAAACGCACCAGCGTAGTCCACAGGCGAATATCGGCTTCGGTTAGCTGGTTGCCGGTCAGGTAACGATGCTGGCCTAAAATCTGCTCCAGTCGCGCCAGCGATTCAAACACTTTCGCCACCGCCTCGTCGTAGGCTTGCTGGCTGGTGGCAAAACCAGCTTTATACACGCCGTTGTTAACGGTGTCATAAATCCAGCCGTTAAGTTCGTCAATTTTCGTTTGCAGGGCTGGTGGGTAGTAATCACCCGCTTTTGCGCCCAGCGCATCAAACGCGGTATTGAACATGCGGATGATTTCTGCTGATTCGTTGCTGACGATGGTGTGGTTCTTTTTGTCCCACAGCACGGGAACAGTAACTCGTCCGCTGTAGTGTGGATCGGCGTGGAGATAAAGCTGATACAGAAATTCATGTTGATAGAGCGTATCTCCGGTTGCTCCCGGAAAACTGTCATCAAAGGTCCAGCCGTTTTCCAGCATCAGCGGGTTCACTACGGAAACGGAAATAAACGGTTCCAGTCCTTTGAGTTTGCGCATGATCAGCGTGCGGTGCGCCCACGGGCAGGCGAGTGAAACATAGAGATGATAACGATCTTTCTCTGCGATAAAACCGCCTGTGCCAGTGGGGCCAGGTGCGCCATCGGCAGTGAGCCAGTTACGAAATGCGGAAGCTGAACGTTGAAATTTACCGCCGGTAGATTTGGTATCGTACCAGGTGTCATGCCAGACGCCGTCAATCAGTTGACCCATTTTTCTCTCCTCCAATAGCAAAAACGAGGAGCTTCCTCCTCGTTTTTTATCGTTAAGTATAGCGCGTGCTTACCACTTTTTATTCAGCAGGCGGTCGATGCTATACGCGCCCGGACCGGTAATTGCCAGCAGCAGGAATCCGCCAGAAATTGTCAGGTTTTTCATGAACATCAGCGAGTTGACGCCTTCAGCAAAGTTGCTGTGAAATAAAAATGCCGTCAGCAGCGTAAAGCCCGCAGTAAACAGGGTTGTGGTGCGAGTCAGGAAACCGAATAGGATTGCCAGACCACCACCGAACTCAAGCAGAATCACCAGCGGCAGCATAAAACCCGGGACACCCATTGCTTCCATATATTGTTGGGTACCAGAGTAAGCGGTGATTTTTCCCCAGCCTGCGGTAATAAACAGAATCGGCATTAAAATGTGCGCTACCAGTACACCAACATCTTCTAATTTTTTCATCATACTCTCCACTGCGCCACTCAGGCTGCTGATTGTTTTTTTGTGCAAGGGCGCGGTATTAGCGTCGTTGCTGTCGATGGAGAGAATCATAAACGTGGTGAATGATGATTGTTAGCAAGGAAAACTGTCAAAAATATTCAAAAAATTTGAGGGATAAGGCCGGAATTGCTCCGGCCAGAGGGAAGTTAACCGCGAAGCTGTTGCTGCTTGAGGGTCGTTTTAACCAGACGCCAGGCGCTCCATACGCCAAAACCGCGTCTGGCCCAGCGGACCAGCATATTAGGATGGCGAATCGTCCAGATCGCCATCACGCTACTGCCAACCAGCGCCCAGGAGCGCAGACTTAGCAGCATATTCCAGCGACGATCGTAAGCGCCTGTTGCCTCCAGCCATTCACGACGACTGGCGGAAAGATCCAGCCGTTGTTGCTGGATCTGGCTAAGCAGTTGCGCCTTACGTCGTTCACGTTCGACTTTACTGCTCACGGGACTCCTCCTCGAGCAGTTGCCGATCGTTTGCCAGCTCATGGCGTGTATGGCGCAGCAAGGTGGATTTACGCGATTTACGTAACGTCCAGATACCGCCAATCAGTGCCAGTAGCAGCAACACCACGGTGGTGGCAATCATCGCATTCAGGCGATATTGCGGATCAACCGCCCAAATAATTAGCACCATCAGGCTCATAAGACCAAATGCAGCGAAAAGCATCGTCAGGCCCAGCATCAGTAAAAGTTGAAAGAGATTAGCTTTTTCCTCTTCCAGCTCCACCACCGCCAGCCGCAGACGTGTTTCCACCATTTCAACCATGATGGAAACAATTCGCTGCCCGATGCCCAGAACGCTTTTACCGGGCCCTTGCGCGTGATGAGTGTCCGCCATAATTAACGACGCGACAGCAGAACGCCGAGCACTACACCGATTGCAGCGCCAATTCCCACGCCGGTCCACGGATTTTCACGCACATACTCATCAGCACGCGCCGCCGCGACACGGGTTTGTTTGGCGATGGCATCACCGGTTTCACCCAGGCGATAAC
Organism: Shigella sp. SIG3; assembly: GCF_053555855.1. Taxonomy (NCBI): domain Bacteria; kingdom Pseudomonadati; phylum Pseudomonadota; class Gammaproteobacteria; order Enterobacterales; family Enterobacteriaceae; genus Shigella; species Shigella sp. SIG3. Next base: position 7,574 of record NZ_JBQZXE010000088.1, on the reverse strand, counting down.
GGCTCTGTTTCAGTGCCTGCTCCGCTTTGCTACGAATCTTACTCAACTCTTCTTTCGACTTCTCGCCAGATGAGCTAAGCACCTCTTCCAGCGTATCGGAAAGGGATTTCAACTCAGCACGCAGATGTTCCGTAGTGTGTTCTTTCGACATAGTTTTCTCCAGGTGAGTAAGTAGTGACTATTGTGAGTTAGTAGTCGCGCGCTTCCAGCTTTTTCAGCTCTTCCTGCGCTTCTGCCAGTTTCCGTTCTATCGGCATCGCCTTTTTGCTTCGCCTCGGCTAAATCTTGCTGGCGTTCCGCCACCTCATCTTTCTGCTTTGCGATTTTCTTGTGATGATCGGCACGCAGCTGGCTATCTGAACAGTTGGCCCGGACTTCACTCAGGGCTTTATTCAGACCGTCAATACGATTCTGGTTTTGGTGTTTTTCGGCATAGCTGATCTCCTTAAGGATATTTTGCTCCTTTTCCTGACACAGGGTAGTGGCATAACTACCGGCACTAAGAGCAAAGAGAGAAACAGCTAAAGCGATGCGGTATTTCATTCTTGAACCTTCCATTGTGATTCGGACCTATTACAAAGGAACGATTGTCCAGACAACGAAGCGGTAGTGTTAACCACCGCCTCATTAATCATAGACAGTTACGGTGAAATCACCAAAGTGAGTGATATGTTTCGGATAACAGGAAGTTATCCGAAGCGATGAGAGTTATCCCGTAACCGGGTCAGCCACTGCATAGCCTGACTGTTATTGTCCTGCTGCGCAATGATGTAGCCATGGGGCAATGTTCTGTCGAGGACCGCTTTTGCGGCGGCGCTCTGGTCGCTGGAGTCAAATGTAATTAACAGAGTGTCGTTTTTGGGGGTGATACTTTTGAAAGGAATGCCATGAGCGTCAAGGTGATGCCAGATCGAAAAACCGTCTGGCATCGTTGTGCCTTGATGAACGGCACGAATCGCCAGCGTAGACTCTTGCTGGCGAACCGCGGACCAGGCCAGCAACAGCGTGCCGACCAGAAGTAAAACAGTGCCGGACCAGGCTAGCTGGCGAAGCGACATGCGAGGTATTTGCATCCCTTACCCCCGATTTCCATATTTCTTTTTCCATAACACGACCAGAGAACCTGCCAGGCCAAACACCAGCAGCACCACCGGGAGCAGCATCAGGCATGACATCAGCTGGTCCTCGTACTTTAAAAATACCGGCGTTTTGCCGAGCATGTAACCCAGAGTTGTCAGGATCAATACCCACAGCAGACCGCTCATCCAGTTGAAGAACTGAAAGCGCGCGTTATTCAGCCCTGATAACCCGGCAATCGTCGGCAGCAGTGTTCTGACAAATGCAATAAAGCGACCAATTAACAGCGCCGATAAACCGTGTTTATGAAAAAGATGGTGTGCGCGTTGATGATAATGCGCGGGTAAATGAGATAGCCAGTTTTGTACGGTGCGGGTATTGCCCAGCCATCGCCCCTGAATATAGCTGACCCAGCAACCGAGGCTGGCGGCAACGGTCAGCAGCAGAATCGTTTGCGGGTAACCCATCGCGCCTTTCGCAATCAACACGCCGACCAATACCAGTAAACTGTCGCCCGGTAAAAAGGCCGCCGGAAGCAAGCCATTTTCAAGGAACAAAATTACAAACAAGACAAAATACAACATGCCAATCATCGATGGATTGGCCAGGGTTTCAAAATCCTGCGCCCACAGGGCTTGCAGCAATTGGGTCAAAAGTTCCATTCATTATTCCTGGTGAATCGGTTAACGCCACGCTGGTTTTAAAAGATGCACTACCGCAATGTTATTGCTGTTTTGGTATGTTCTGCGGGTTTGATACATCAACACAGCCTGAACTATTCCCTGTTAAAACGTGAGATAAGAAAGCATTCAAAAGCATAAATTCAAATTGAATCTAATTGTAACAAAGGTCAACGTTGTTCGTTATCAAAATTACATGTCCGTGGAGTCTGATTTTGCTGATTGCAGGGGAGGGTGGCGAGAGGATTTACACAGGCTGACACTTTATACTTTTCGCTTACCGACGAGACAAACAGGCGCATTGCAGCGCCTGTCGGACAGGAATTTCATTTGCTGCCGCTGGTGGCCGTATCGAGATGCACTACCGGGTTTTCGGCGAACAGATAGCGGTCGGCATTGAACTCGAAATCGTCGCTGGTTTCGTTAAATAACATGATTTTGGTGTTTTCCAGATGCTGCCACATTGCCAGCTTAGCAGCATGAGGATCTTTGCGAATTAACGCCTTGAGAATTTGATCGTGGTCATCACACCAGTTATCAACGGTACGGGAATCAATGTGTTCGTGTAGTTTTTTCCAGTACGGGTTATGGCTACGCTGGGTCCACATTTTTTCAACGATGGCCGCCAGGGCGGAGTTCTGCGTCGCCAGGGCTACCTGAATGTGGAACTGTAAATCCCACTCGGAATCACGGAAGCATTGTTCGCCGCGCGCCTGTTCCTGAATGGCCATCAGTTTCATGATGTCTTGTTTCGTTACCTGAGTTGCCGCGAACTCGGCAATATTACTTTCGATGAGCTGGCGAGCCTGAAGCAACTCAAACGGACCGTAATTGGCGAATTCCATATTATTGTCAGCCGCCTGCTGATGACGCGGCTGGTTGGAAACCACATGAATACCTGAACCTTTACGCACCTCCACATAGCCTTCAACTTCCAGCATGATGATGGCTTCACGAACTACCGTTCGGCTGACGTTCTTTTCATCGGCAATAAAGCGTTCGGCAGGCAGTTTATCACCCACCAGATAGACGCCCTGTTCAATGCGCTCTTTCAGGTCAGCAGCAAGTTGTTGATACAAACGGCGTGGTTCAGTGATTTCCATATGCGTCTCCCGGAGTGGAATGCGGACGAAGTTATCATACCACTTTATTCATGGGTATGCCATTGGTCATATATAAATTTGATGATTGAATTAATGTATTAAATTAATATTGTGAATATTTATAAATTCCTAAAAAATAAGTATCGTCATTGTGAAAGCTACTAAATTTCAGTAAGTTAATTCCCAGCCTTTAAATTTAATGTTAACTAAAAATGCTTTTTTATATTGACTTACAATAAATCTACATCTCTAATACACCAACTTTTTTGAAACGATATTGTAAGATCAAAATTATATGGTGGCGAAAATTAATCTCTTATTACGGCTTACGCCGCTTTTATTCGTGTTCGCTCCTTTTTTGGCACAGTCAAATATGACTGTTTATCCTATGCCTGTTTCCATTAATAGTCAGGGTGAAGGCAACGTTCGCGTAATATCTAAAAGTAATGAAGTTCAGTACATCAAGGCGACAGTATTCCGTATCGATAATCCATCGACGCCTCAGGAAAATGAAGTTGAGATTAAATCCGGTGATGCAAATCATCTGGTTGTTATGCCACCTAAATTCGCTTTACCAGCCGGTAGTAGCAAAACCGTACGTTTTGTTGCGATGGAACCAGAGCAAAAAGAGAAAAATTATCGCGTTAAATTTGAAGCGGTTCCCAGTATTGATGACGTTGCCACAGATAAAAAAGATCTCTCTATGCAGTTAACAGTTAACTTAATTTGGGGAATCGTTGTTAGTGTTCCACCTCAGCAACCTATAGCTAAGTTAGAAGTAAATTCTGCCCAAAAATTAATTAATGCAGGGAATCAACGCTTAAAGCTTTTAACGATCGCTTATTGTAAAAATAATAGCAAAGAAAACTGTAAGATACAGACCGTAAATAAAAACATATTCCCTGGTCAGGAAAGAAATCTTGAAAGCATATCTGGCTACGACAAAATCGTTGTCAAATATAATAACTGGATCACCAAAGATAATGGCGAGTTTGAACTGGCGGTCCATTAATTATCATTGTAATAAACGAAGGAATAGTAATGAAAAAGGTATTTGCAAAATCTCTTCTGGTCGCAGCGATGTTTTCTGTTGCAGGCTCCGCATTGGCAGTACAAAAGGATATTACTGTAACGGCCAACGTTGATGCCGCTCTGGATATGACACAGACCGATAACACCGCGTTGCCGAAAGCAGTAGAAATGCAATATCTGCCGGGGCAGGGTCTGCAATCTTACCAGTTGATGACCAAAATCTGGTCTAACGACGTTACCAAAGATGTAAAAATGCAGTTAGTGTCCCCAGCGCAACTGGTTCAAAGCCTGGATGCTAGCAAGATTGTTCCGCTGACAGTAACCTGGGGTGGTGAAGAAATTAAAGCTGATGCGGCAACCACTTTTACCGCAACCAAAATCTTTGCTTCCGATGCGTTAACTAACGGTTCTCTGGCTAAAAACCTGATGTTTGCTCAAACCACCAAAGGTGTTCTGGAAACAGGCATCTACCGTGGTGTAGTAAGCATTTATCTGTCTCAGGATATTTAATCCGGATAACAGAATTAACACGTAACAAAGGGAGGGGTAGCCCTCCCTTATTTTAACTGTTTTAGTATTTGTTATGGATTTCAGGATTGCCATGGATAAAAAATTACTGGCTCTTTTGATCCTGGCGAGTCTCAGCCCGGCAGAGGCGACATTAACCAAAATTCCCGCAGGGTTTGAGGTTATTGCTCAGGGACAGCAGGAGTATATCGAGGTTTATTTTTCAGGGAAAAGTCTCGGTAAATATTATGCAATGGTTAATCTTGATACCGTAACATTTCTTGATCCAGCAAGTCTATATAACAAGCTGGAACTGGATGTAGACGATCAGAAAATCGCGCATATAGTGAAAGAAAAATTATCGCAGCCGCTAGCTCGCCACGGTGAATTGGCTTGCGGTTATGTACGTACTGACTCAGGGTGTGGTTTTCTGAATACCGATACGCTGGAAATAATCTATAATGATGAAGAAAGTTCGGCAACGTTGTTTATTAATCCGCAATGGAATTCAGCTTTCGATGCGAAGTCATTATATTTAAATCCAGACAAAAATACTGTTAACGCTTTTATACATCAGCAAGACATCAATGTTCTGGCACAGGATGATTACCAATCGTTGTCTATTCAGGGAAACGGTGCGCTGGGAATAACAGAAAATAGCTATATTGGTGCACACTGGAATTTCAACGGTTATGATGCAGATGATGTCAGTGACAGTAATACTGACGTCAGCGATCTCTATTATCGTTATGATTTTTTACGTCGTTATTATGTGCAGGCGGGTCGCATGGACAACCGCACACTATTTAATGCACAAGGCGGGAACTTTACCTTTAACTTTCTGCCACTCGGTGCAATCGATGGGATGCGTATCGGGTCGACACTGAGCTATTTAAACCAGGCGCAAAGCCAGCAAGGAACCCCAGTAATGGTTCTGCTTTCGCGCAATTCTCGTGTTGACGCTTATCGTAATGAGCAACTTTTGGGATCGTTTTATCTCAATAGTGGTTCGCAATTTATTGATACCAGTTCCTTTCCGCCAGGCAGCTACAGCGTGGCATTAAAAGTCTACGAAAATAACCAACTCACCCGCACCGAGCTTGTGCCGTTTACCAAAACCGGCGGTCTGACTGACGGAAATGCGCAATGGTTCTTACAGGCAGGTAAAACTACATCACAGGTTTCTGATGATGAAAGTTCAGCTTATCAGCTAGGAGTACGCCTGCCATTACATCCGCAATATGAGCTCTACGCAGGGCTGGCGAATGCCGATGATGTGAGTGCTTTCGAGTTAGGTAATAACTGGACGGCAGATTTAGGCGGGGTGGGGAATCTTGCAATCAGCGCCAGCGTGTTCCGTAACGATGACGGCGGCAAAGGTGATATGCAACAGGCCAACTGGAGTAATCCGGGATGGCCGACGTTGGGCTTTTATCGGACCAACTCTGACGGCGATGCTTGTACAACCGACAGCAGAGAGAGCTATAACGCCTTAAGCTGTTATGAAAGTATTTCCGCGACAGTTTCACTGAATTTTGTCGGCTGGAATATGATGCTGGGTTATACCTGCACACAAAATAACACTGATGATAGTTTGCGTTGGGATAAACAGCAGAGCTTTGAAAATAACTATCTTCGCCAGACAACAGCGCAAAGTATCTCTGAAACTGTACAACTTAGCGCTTCCCGCGCTATTGTGATGCGTGACTGGATTTTGAGTACGTCAGTCGGTGTTTTCCATCGTAATGACAACGGTGGCGATAACGACGACAACGGCTTGTACTTATCGTTTTCGTTATCTGACACGCCAACGATGGATAGCAATAACAACAGCCATTCAACCAATGTGTCTACGGATTATCGTTATAGCGAACAGGATGGCGATCAAACGTCATGGCAGTTATCGCATACCTTTTATAACGATTCATTCAGCCATAAAGAACTTGGCGTAACCGTCGGAGGCCTGAACACCGATACCATAAACAGCGCGGTTAACGGGCGTTGGGATGGGCAATACGGAAATGTCTACGCTACCGTATCTGATAGTTATGACCGTAAGAATCATGATCATCTTTCGGCCTTTACGGGCACTTATAGCTCTACGCTGGCTGTCAGTCGCTATGGCGTTAATTTGGGAGCCAGTGGTACAGACGATTTGCTGGGTGCGGTACTGGTGGATGTGAAAGGCTTCTCTGAACAGGATGAAGAGAGTCAGGATCTGCAACTCGAAGCGCGGGTGGCAGGCAGCCGAACTTTGCAGCTTGGTCAAAGTGACAGTGTGTTGTTCCCTTATCCTGGATTTCAGTCTGGTTTTGTTGAGGTTAACGACAGTAGCCAGGGCAATCAGCAGGGGACAACAAACATCATTAACGGTGCAGGGAATCGTGAATTAATGTTGTTGCCTGGCAAGCTGCGCTATCGCGAAGTGTCTGCCAGCTTTAACTACAACTATATCGGTCGTTTATTACTGCCGGCAGCGGTGAAAAAATTCCCGATTGTGGGGCTGAACAGCGCCATGTTACTGGTAGCTGAAGATGGCGGATTTACACTTGAAATTAACGGCAGCGAAAAAGAGCTCTATCTGCTTTCCGGGCAGCAATTCCTTAAGTGTCCACTGAGTGTTGTAAAGAAACGCGCCAGCATTCGTTACAGCGGAGATGTTACTTGTAGTGTGGTGACTTATTCACAATTACCGGAGTCGATTCAGGTTCAGGCACAGTTGAAACAGCCTAAATTACGTGGAAACGTTCAGACGGCGCAAAGGGAGGTTGCACCATGAGAAATCGATTGATTGCGGCGATATTGGGCTTGTTTGGCACGCTCACTGGCGTTCAGGCAGCTCCTGACGTGACCAGTGAAATTACGTATGATTTGGCATCTGGTAGAGCGGATTATTACTTCTGGAAGGATGAAGCGTCGGCAGGAAATAATGGATATATGTGGTATGAATGTTCGTATCCTGACCTCCAACAAACCTGTACAGCTAATGGAAATATATCGACAGTACAAATCTATTTAACTGAACAACGCAGTGGGATGCGTTGGCCGGTAAAACTCAAAGGATTTAAAACAGCCATTGTAAGTAGCGATGAAGCGCCGCTAGGATGCAAGGGGGGCAAAGGGCTTCAGACGAATCTTAAGGATTCTAATAGATCTTCATGTACAGAAGATGGTC
>NZ_JBQZXE010000087.1:0-16088 GCF_053555855.1 Shigella sp. SIG3 | reverse complement strand
TGTCTTATGATTCAGACACTATCGGCCGTTATCTGAGAAATATACGAGTAACTGGTAATAACACCTGCAATGGTATTGACACAAACATTACAGCAGAAGACTCTGTCATCAGACAGGTTTATGGCTGGGTATTTGATAATGTAATGGTGAATGAAGTTGAAACCGCTTATTTAATGCAAGGGCTCTGGCACTCAAAATTTATAGCATGTCAGGCTGGAACCTGTAGAGTCGGTCTTCACTTTTTAGGCCAGTGCGTAAGTGTTAGTGTCAGCTCCTGCCATTTCAGCAGAGGAAATTATTCTGCTGATGAAAGCTTTGGCATCAGGATTCAGCCTCAAACGTATGCGTGGTCGTCAGAGGCAGTTAGGTCAGAAGCAATAATTTTAGACAGTGAGACCATGTGCATTGGTTTTAAAAATGCCGTCTATGTTCATGATTGCCTTGATTTGCATATGGAACAACTGGATTTAGATTATTGCGGTTCAACAGGCGTGGTTATAGAGAATGTAAACGGAGGATTTTCTTTCTCAAACTCATGGATAGCAGCAGATGCCGATGGCACTGAACAATTTACGGGGATATATTTTAGAACGCCGACCTCAACGCAGTCACATAAAATTGTCAGTGGTGTTCATATCAACACTGCAAACAAAAACACGGCTGCAAACAATCAAAGTATAGCGATAGAACAGTCGGCGATCTTCGTCTTTGTAAGTGGTTGTACGTTAACTGGTGATGAATGGGCTGTAAATATTGTCGACATCAATGAATGTGTTTCTTTCGATAAGTGCATATTCAATAAGCCTCTACGCTATCTTCGTAGCGGTGGCGTGTCAGTTACTGACTGTTATTTGGCTGGCATTACCGAGGTGCAGAAACCGGAAGGCAGATACAATACGTATCGTGGCTGTTCAGGCGTACCGTCTGTAAATGGGATCATTAATGTCCCAGTTGCGGTAGGTGCCACAAGCGGATCTGCAGCTATACCGAACCCGGGGAACCTGACATACAGAGTAAGAAGCCTTTTTGGTGACCCTGCATCAAGTGGTGACAAGGTTAGTGTTTCCGTGGTGACAATTAATGTTACTCGCCCAAGCCCAGTAGGAGTCGCGCTGCCTTCAATGGTTGAGTATCTGGCCATCTGATTATTTTAGGGGCCATATGGCCCCTTTTATTGTTCAATCCAGGGATAATTTAGGCGAACTTCGTGTCAGGAATCTTTTTTCAACCAGATTCCATGAAAGATGGGACAAGAAAAGAACAGTCACGGCACTTAACAACATTGACGGGTAAAAACCCATGTGCAATGTGTTTATAACAACCTGCTGAACCGGGAATGCATAAATGTACACACCATACGAGTAATCAAACCTGCCCTTAACCAGTGGGTCGCCAACGGATGTGCATATGGCTATTGTCGAGAATGAAACCAGGATATAGCAAGTCATAGTATAATCAATGCCTTTGCCATAACTAGCGTAGGCGTACATAGCAAGCAAAGAAACTACAGTAATTTTAACATTACTTACATTCCATGACTTCTCATACATTGCCATAGTGGCACCAAAAAAGAACGCCAGTCCACGCAAAGGATACAGCCATAACGGAATAGAGAACATTACATCCCTGTTTTCTGACACACTTCCAATTAATGAAAGAGAAACAAAAACCAACAGTATAACTATGAATGCTTTTCCGTTCTTTAGTAGGGCAACTGCTACTCCCGTTATTATATAACACAGGAACTCAAGCGGTAGGGTCCACAAACTGCCGTTAATTCCGGCATGAATTAAATGTGATGTAATGTCAGCATCTGGAGCCTGACTCATAAAAATAGAGCTTATGGTCTTCCTGACAATGTCATGGCTAAAATATTCTGCGCTGAAGTCGTTAAGTATCCATCCAAATAAAAAATATGTCAGTATAGAGCAAGGGACCAGCGCCGGGAATATTCTTCTCGCTCTTTTAGCCATGAAATCAATAAAGGAATCACTCCTGATAGCTGATTTTGAAATCAGATATCCTGATATTGAAAAGAATATGATAACTGCAATGCCGCCAGCACTTTCAAAGCCGAACAGGTACGGCTCCGGCTGCCCAGAGAGCGCGTAGTGGTGACTGACCAGAACCATCATAGCTGCCACAAGCCTTGCCGTGTCAAAGCAGTTGCTCTTATGCATTAAAATAAAGCCTCTAAGTTTTTGCGAGGAAAAATATCAGATCTTTCTGTCATAGTCCATTTTGGGTCCAGCCAGTGAGGTCATGCTCGCGTTGAGGCCAAAGAATGAGCATGGGCTCAGGTAGAGGGCAAGGCTCTGCTCAGGCATGGATTTGCCTACCTAACCTTCTCATCAAGCCAATCCGCCCACCACTGCATCATTTCTCTGCGCTTATCGAGATACTTAGCATGGTTGTAAATTCAACTAACCCAGTCCGTTGACAAAAAATTAGCGCAAGAGGACAAAAAATCACCTTGCGCTAATGCTCTGCCTCAGGTCACTAATACTATCTAAGTAGTTGATTCATAGTGACTGGATATGTTGTGTTTTGTAGTATTATGCAGTCTATTATTTAGACTAAATCTTTCATAACATATTGATATTTACAGCGTTTTATGTTTCTCGTTCAGCTTTTTTATACTAACTTGAGCGAAACGGGAAGGTAAAAAGACAAAAAGTTGTTTTTAATACCTTTAAGTGATACCAGATGGCATTGCGCCATCTGGCAGAGTGATTAACTAAACATCGCGGTAATCGATGCGCTTGCCAGAGAGTGGAAATGAACGTTAAACCCGACCATCGCGCCGCTGCCTCCTTCATCGACATCAATACGCTCTACATCCAGCGCGTGAACGGTAAAAATGTAGCGATGGGTTTCGTCTTTCGGCGGCGCTGCGCCATCGTATCCGGTTTTACCAAAATCGGTACGCGTCTGCAAAACGCCGTCTGGCATTGCTACCAGACCAGAGCCAAACCCTTGCGGTAATACGCGGGTATCAGCGGGTAAATTAACAACTACCCAGTGCCACCAGCCGGAGCCGGTTGGCGCATCCGGGTCGTAGCAGGTGACAACAAAACTTTTCGTTCCCGCAGGAACATCATCCCACGCCAGATGCGGTGAAATATTATCGCCATCGTAACCCATGCCGTTAAAGACATGACGATGCGGCAACTTATCGCCATTATTGGCAAAAAAATGTTTCATCCTGTACCGCGCGGTTAACCGCTGCGGTCAGACGCTGCAACTGTTGCGGGAGAATAATATAGGGCGGCATCAGGTAAATCAGTTTGCCAAAAGGCCGGATCCATACCCCCTGTTCGACAAAGAATTTTTGCAGCGCCGCCATATTCACCGGACGAGTGGTTTCGACCACACCGATTGCCCCCAGTACGCGCACATCGGCAACCATTTCGGCATCACGGGCTGGTGCCAGTTGCTCGCGCAGCTGCACTTCAATAGCCGCCACCTGCTGCTGCCATTCGCCGGATTCGATAATCGCCAGGCTGGCGTTTGCTGCCGCGCAGGCCAGCGGATTGCCCATAAAAGTTGGCCCATGCATAAAGCAGCCGGCTTCGCCGTTACTGATGGTTTCTGCAACCTCGCGCGTGGTAAGTGTGGCGGAAAGGGTCATTGTGCCGCCGGTTAAGGCTTTACCGAGGCACAAAATGTCCGGCGCGATTTCTGCATATTCACAGGCAAACAGTTTGCCGGTACGACCAAATCCGGTGGCGATCTCGTCGGCAATCAGCAAGATACCTTCGCGATCGCACATTTTGCGGATTCGTTTTAACCATTCCGGATGGTACATGCGCATCCCGCCTGCGCCCTGGACAATCGGCTCAATGATCACCGCTGCGATTTCATGACGATGCGCCGCCATCAGGCGGGCAAAACCAACCATATCGCGTTCATCCCATTCACCATCCATGCGGCTTTGCGGGGCGGGAGCAAACAAGTTTTCTGGCAGATAGCCTTTCCACAGGCTGTGCATTGAGTTGTCCGGATCGCACACCGACATCGCGCCAAAGGTATCGCCATGATAACCATTGCGGAAGGTCAGAAAACGCTGGCGCGCTTCGCCTTTGGCTTGCCAGTACTGCAACGCCATTTTCATCGCCACTTCCACCGCTACGGAACCGGAGTCCGCGAGAAAAACGCACTCCAGCGGTTGCGGCGTCATTGCCACCAGTTTGCGGCATAGCTCGATGGCGGGCGCATGGGTGATACCGCCAAACATCACATGCGACATGGCATCAATTTGCGTCTTCATCGCCGCATTAAGCTGCGGGTGATTGTAGCCGTGGATCGCCGCCCACCAGGACGACATACCGTCAACCAGGCGTCTGCCGTCAGACAAAATTAGCTCGCAACCTTCGGCGCTCGCCACCGGATAAACCGGCAGAGGGGAGGTCATGGATGTGTATGGGTGCCAGATATGGCGTTGGTCAAAGGCAAGATCGTCCGTTGTCATAATCGACTTGTAAACCAAATTGAAAAGATTTAGGTTTACAAGCCTACACCGAATTAACAACAAAAAACACGTTTTGGAGAAGCCCCATGGCTCACCGCCCACGCTGGACATTGTCGCAAGTCACAGAATTATTTGAAAAACCGTTGCTGGATCTGCTGTTTGAAGCGCAGCAGGTGCATCGCCAGCATTTCGATCCTCGTCAGGTGCAGGTCAGCACGTTGCTGTCGATTAAGACCGGAGCTTGTCCGGAAGATTGCAAATACTGCCCGCAAAGCTCGCGCTACAAAACCGGGCTGGAAGCCGAGCGGTTGATGGAAGTTGAACAGGTGCTGGAGTCGGCGCGCAAAGCGAAAGCGGCAGGATCGACGCGCTTCTGTATGGGCGCGGCATGGAAGAATCCCCACGAACGCGATATGCCGTACCTGGAACAAATGGTGCAGGGGGTAAAAGCGATGGGGCTGGAGGCGTGTATGACGCTGGGCACGTTGAGTGAATCTCAGGCGCAGCGCCTCGCGAACGCCGGGCTGGATTACTACAACCACAACCTGGACACCTCGCCGGAGTTTTACGGCAATATCATCACCACACGCACTTATCAGGAACGCCTCGATACGCTGGAAAAAGTGCGCGATGCCGGGATCAAAGTCTGCTCAGGTGGCATTGTGGGCTTAGGCGAAACGGTAAAAGATCGCGCCGGATTATTGCTGCAACTGGCAAACCTGCCGACGCCGCCGGAAAGCGTACCAATCAACATGCTGGTGAAGGTGAAAGGCACGCCGCTTGCCGATAACGATGACGTTGATGCCTTTGATTTTATTCGCACCATTGCCGTAGCGCGGATCATGATGCCGACCTCTTACGTGCGCCTTTCTGCCGGACGCGAGCAGATGAACGAACAGACTCAGGCGATGTGCTTTATGGCAGGCGCAAACTCGATTTTCTACGGTTGCAAACTGCTGACCACGCCGAATCCGGAAGAAGATAAAGACCTGCAACTGTTCCGCAAACTGGGGCTAAATCCGCAGCAAACTGCCGTGCTGGCAGGGGATAACGAACAACAGCAACGTCTTGGACAGGCGCTGATGACCCCGGACACCGACGAATATTACAACGCGGCAGCATTATGAGCTGGCAGGAGAAAATCAACGCGGCGCTCGATGCGCGGCGTGCTGCCGATGCCCTGCGTCGCCGTTATCCGGTGGCGCAAGGAGCCGGACGCTGGCTGGTGGCGGATGATCGCCAGTATCTGAACTTTTCCAGTAACGATTATTTAGGTTTAAGCCATCATCCGCAAATTATCCGTGCCTGGAAGCAGGGGGCGGAGCAATTTGGCATCGGTAGCGGCGGCTCCGGTCACGTCAGCGGTTATAGCGTGGTGCATCAGGCGCTGGAAGAAGAACTGGCCGAGTGGCTTGGCTATTCGCGGGCGCTGCTGTTTATCTCTGGTTTTGCCGCGAATCAGGCAGTCATTGCCGCGATGATGGCGAAAGAGGACCGTATTGTTGCCGACCGGCTTAGCCATGCCTCATTGCTGGAGGCTGCCAGTTTAAGCCCGTCGCAGCTTCGCCGTTTTACTCATAACGATGTCGCTCATCTGGCGCGACTGCTTGCTTCCCCCTGTCCGGGGCAGCAACTGGTGGTGACAGAAGGCGTGTTCAGCATGGACGGCGATAGCGCGCCACTGGCGGAAATCCAGCAGGTAACGCAACAGCACAATGGCTGGTTGATGGTCGATGATGCCCACGGCACGGGCGTTATCGGGGAGCAGGGGCGCGGCAGCTGCTGGCTGCAAAAGGTAAAACCAGAATTGCTGGTAGTGACTTTTGGCAAAGGATTTGGCGTCAGTGGGGCTGCGGTGCTTTGCTCAAGTACGGTGGCGGATTATCTGCTGCAATTCGCCCGCCACCTTATCTACAGCACCAGTATGCCGCCCGCTCAGGCGCAGGCATTACGTGCGTCGCTGGCGGTCATTCGCCGTGATGAGGGGGATGCACGGCGCGAAAAACTGGTGTCACTCATTGCGCGTTTTCGTGCCGGAGTACAGGATTTGCCGTTTACGCTGGCTGATTCATGCAGCGCCATCCAGCCATTGATCGTCGGTGATAACAGCCGTGCGTTACAACTGGCAGAAAAACTGCGCCAGCAAGGCTGCTGGGTCACGGCGATTCGCCCGCCAACCGTACCCGCTGGTACTGCGCGACTTCGCTTAACGCTAACCGCTGCGCATGAAATGCAGGATATCGACCGTCTGCTGGAGGTGCTGCATGGCAACGGTTAATAAACAAGCCATTGCAGCGGCATTTGGTCGGGCAGCCGCACACTATGAGCAACATGCAGATCTACAGCGCCAGAGTGCTGACGCCTTACTGGCAATGCTTCCACAGCGTAAATACACCCACGTACTGGACGCGGGTTGTGGACCTGGCTGGATGAGCCGCCACTGGCGGGAACGTCACGCGCAGGTGACGGCGTTAGATCTCTCGCCGCCAATGCTTGCGCAAGCCCGCCATAAAGATGCCGCAGATCATTATCTGGCGGGAGATATCGAATCCCTGCCGTTAGCGACTGCGACGTTCGATCTTGCATGGAGCAATCTCGCGGTGCAGTGGTGCGGTAATTTATCCACGGCACTCCGCGAGCTGTATCGGGTGGTGCGCCCCGGAGGCGTGGTCGCGTTTACCACGCTGGTGCAGGGATCGTTACCCGAACTGCATCAGGCGCGGCAGGCGGTGGACGAGCGTCCGCATGCTAATCGCTTTTTACCGCCAGATGAAATCGAAGAGTCGCTGAACGGCGTGCGTTATCAACATCATATTCAGCTCATCACACTATGGTTTGATGATGCGCTCAGTGCCATGCGTTCGCTGAAAGGCATCGGTGCTACGCATCTTCATGAAGGGCGCGACCCGCGAATATTAACGCGTTCGCAGTTGCAGCGATTGCAACTGGCCTGGCCGCAACAACAGGGGCGATATCCTCTGACGTATCATCTTTTTTTGGGAGTGATTGCTCGTGAGTAAACGTTATTTTGTCACCGGAACGGATACCGAAGTGGGGAAAACCGTCGCCAGTTGTGCACTTTTACAAGCCGCGAAGGCAGTAGGTTATCGGACGGCAGGTTATAAACCGGTCGCCTCTGGCAGCGAAAAGACCCCGGAAGGCTTACGTAATAGTGACGCGCTGGCGTTACAGCACAACAGCAGCCTGCAGCTGGATTACGCAACGGTAAATCCTTACACCTTCGCAGAACCCACCTCGCCGCACATCATCAGCGCCCAAGAGGGCAGGCCGATAGAATCATTGGTAATGAGCGCCGGATTACGCGCGCTTGAACAACAGGCTGACTGGGTGTTAGTGGAAGGTGCTGGCGGCTGGTTTACGCCGCTTTCTGACACTTTCACTTTTGCAGATTGGGTAACACAGGAACAACTGCCGGTGATACTGGTAGTTGGTGTGAAACTCGGCTGTATTAATCACGCGATGTTGACTGCGCAGGTAATACAACACGCCGGACTGACTCTGGCGGGTTGGGTGGCGAACGATGTTACGCCTCCGGGAAAACGTCACGCTGAATATATGACCACGCTCACCCGCATGATTCCCGCGCCGCTGCTGGGAGAGATCCCCTGGCTTGCAGAAAATCCAGAAAATGCGGCAACCGGAAAGTACATAAACCTTGCCTTGTTGTAGCCATTCTGTATTTGGTTAAATTGCGAGCGAGATTGCGTCTTCGATTGACTGCAATTTAACCAATTAAATTCTAAAATAATCACGAAAAAAATTTTACTTCCGCCTCATGCGGCGAATGTGGGAATTGCCCAGGCGGCGGGGGATAGGGGCTGGAGACAGTTATCCACTATTCCTGTGGATAACCATGTGTATTAGAGTTAGAAAACACGAGGCAAGCGAGAGAATACGCGGCTTGCACGCGAATTGGCGTTAAAGACGGCTCAAAGAAATATCTTTTATTTTTTAACTGGTTAGATAAATGCAATGGCAGTCACTGTACAGGCATCTCTTGCCATAAAACTGTCATCACTCATCTTGACAAATGTTAAAAAAGCCGTTGCTTTGGGGATAACCCGGTAAGGCCGGAGTTTTATCTCGCCACAGAGTAAATTTTGCTCATGATTGACAGCGGAGTTTACGCTGTATCAGAAATATTATGGTGATGAACTGTTTTTTTATCCAGTATAATTTGTTGGCATAATTAAGTACGACGAGTAAAATTACATACCTGCCCGCCCAACTCCTTCAGGTAGCGACTCATGAGTAAACCGTTCAAACTGAATTCCGCTTTTAAACCTTCTGGCGATCAGCCAGAGGCGATTCGACGTCTCGAAGAGGGGCTGGAAGATGGCCTGGCGCACCAGACGTTACTTGGCGTGACTGGCTCCGGGAAAACCTTCACCATTGCCAATGTCATTGCTGACCTTCAGCGCCCAACCATGGTACTTGCGCCCAACAAAACGCTGGCGGCCCAGCTGTATGGCGAAATGAAAGAGTTCTTCCCGGAAAACGCGGTGGAGTATTTCGTCTCCTACTACGACTACTATCAGCCGGAAGCCTATGTACCGAGTTCCGACACCTTCATTGAGAAAGATGCCTCGGTTAACGAACATATTGAGCAGATGCGTTTGTCCGCCACCAAAGCGATGCTGGAGCGGCGTGATGTGATTGTAGTGGCGTCTGTTTCCGCGATTTATGGTCTGGGCGATCCTGATTTATATCTCAAGATGATGCTCCATCTCACGGTCGGTATGATTATCGATCAGCGCGCGATTCTGCGCCGACTGGCGGAGCTGCAATACGCTCGTAATGATCAAGCATTCCAGCGTGGTACTTTCCGCGTTCGTGGCGAGGTGATAGATATCTTCCCGGCAGAATCGGATGACATTGCACTTCGCGTGGAACTGTTTGACGAGGAAGTGGAACGATTGTCGTTATTTGACCCGCTGACCGGGCAGATTGTTTCCACTATTCCACGTTTTACCATCTACCCGAAAACGCACTACGTCACACCGCGCGAGCGCATCGTACAGGCGATGGAGGAGATCAAAGAAGAACTGGCCGCCAGACGCAAAGTGCTGTTGGAAAACAACAAACTGCTGGAAGAGCAGCGGCTGACCCAGCGTACCCAGTTTGATCTGGAGATGATGAACGAGCTGGGCTACTGTTCGGGGATTGAAAACTACTCGCGCTTCCTCTCCGGTCGTGGACCGGGTGAGCCACCGCCGACGCTGTTTGATTACCTGCCTGCCGATGGGCTGCTGGTCGTCGATGAATCTCACGTCACCATTCCACAAATTGGCGGCATGTATCGCGGTGACCGGGCGCGTAAAGAGACACTGGTGGAGTACGGCTTCCGCCTGCCATCAGCGCTGGATAACCGTCCGCTTAAGTTTGAAGAGTTCGAAGCATTAGCGCCGCAAACCATCTATGTTTCGGCGACGCCGGGTAATTACGAGCTGGAAAAATCCGGCGGCGATGTGGTGGATCAGGTGGTGCGTCCAACCGGATTGCTTGACCCGATTATCGAAGTGCGGCCGGTGGCGACACAGGTTGATGATCTTCTTTCGGAGATTCGTCAGCGAGCGGCAATTAACGAACGCGTGCTGGTCACCACACTGACCAAGCGAATGGCGGAAGATCTTACCGAATATCTCGAAGAACACGGTGAGCGCGTGCGTTATCTTCACTCAGATATCGACACCGTCGAGCGTATGGAGATTATCCGCGACTTGCGTCTGGGTGAGTTCGACGTATTGGTAGGGATCAACTTACTGCGTGAAGGTCTGGATATGCCGGAAGTGTCGCTGGTGGCGATCCTCGACGCTGACAAAGAAGGCTTCCTGCGTTCCGAACGTTCGTTGATCCAGACCATTGGTCGTGCGGCACGTAACGTTAACGGTAAAGCGATTCTCTACGGCGATAAGATCACTCCATCAATGGCGAAAGCGATTGGCGAAACCGAACGTCGCCGTGAGAAACAGCAGAAGTACAACGAGGAACACGGCATTACGCCGCAAGGCTTGAACAAGAAAGTGGTCGATATCCTGGCGCTGGGGCAGAACATTGCCAAAACCAAAGCGAAGGGCAGAGGAAAATCGCGCCCGATTGTTGAGCCGGATAATGTGCCGATGGATATGTCGCCGAAAGCGTTGCAGCAGAAAATCCATGAAC
Organism: Shigella sp. SIG3; assembly: GCF_053555855.1. Taxonomy (NCBI): domain Bacteria; kingdom Pseudomonadati; phylum Pseudomonadota; class Gammaproteobacteria; order Enterobacterales; family Enterobacteriaceae; genus Shigella; species Shigella sp. SIG3. Next base: position 5,434 of record NZ_JBQZXE010000087.1, on the reverse strand, counting down.
TGGAAGGGCTGATGATGCAACACGCGCAGAATCTGGAGTTCGAAGAAGCGGCACAAATTCGTGACCAGTTGCATCAGTTGCGTGAGTTGTTTATTGCCGCATCGTAACAGGATAGCGAAGAAGACTGATGACAAACGGAAAACAGCCTGATGCGCTACGCTTATCAGGCCTACATTTTCTCCGCAATATATTGAATTTGCGCGGTTTGTAGGCCGGATAAGGCGTTCACGCCGCATCCGGCATAAACAACGCGCACTTTGTCTTCAATAGGAAGCCGGAATTTTCCTTCGGATTTCCGTTAACCTAAAGCCTGTAACGCCTTTTCCAGCGCGTTATGTAACAACTGGCGGTCATGACGATACGGAATATCGCTGGCCTCCAGTACCTCCTGGATCACAATCCGCTCTTTCACCGCCGAGACATCCACTTTTGGCCCGACGATGACCGCATCAATGACCTTTTTACCAACATACTGCTCCATAATTGCCAGCTTGCTTTCCAGCTTCAAATTAGCCGCAGGTAAACTCAACTCACGCCCCAGATTGCCGATATAAACCATCGGCGCTGGCGTGCGGCGTAATGCCTGGGCGATTTCCTTCAGCAGCAGAATTGGCATCAGGCTGGTATAAAAACTGCCAGGCCCAATAATGATGAGATCCGCTTCATTGATAGCGTGAACCGCCTCACGCGTTGCGGGTACATTAGGCGTTAACAATAACTCTTGAATCGGCGTAGTTAACTGGTCGATATTGACCTCGCCGTAAACTTCATGCCCCTGATCGTCAATCGCCATCAGATCAACAGGATGCTCTGACATTGGAATCAAATGCGTATCCACTTTCAGCAGATTACGAATTAAATTGATGGCTTCCAGAGGCCGCACGCTAAGGTGATCCAGCGCCTTTAACATCAAGTTTCCGAGATTATGACCGGAAAGTTCGCCATTGCCGCCAAAACGGTATTCAAACATCGCGGAGGCGACGCTCGGTTCCGTTATCAGCTGGTTGAGGCAGTTGCGCATATCGCCCCAAGCAATGCCGCCTTCTGAACGGCGAATACGCCCCGTCGAGCCACCATTATCCGTGGTGGTGACGATACCCGTTAAACGAGAACCCAAAGACGAAAGTGATGAGAGAACGCGTCCCAGTCCATGCCCTCCGCCGAGAGCAACGACACGATCAAGATCAGCCAGCGTACGATTGCGCATATAGTTTCCTGGAGTCAGATTATCCGCGCTACAGTAGCGCAAATTGCGGGGAAACAGCAATTAACCTGCCAATATTGAGGATACAAACTATTTTCTTCTATCTCTAAAGGACGATGCACGCTATGCCTCCCTGATGATGTATATCAAAGTAAAACCGCCATTTTCCCTTATTCTGTAGCGAAATAGCACGATCATGACGCTATATACATGATTGCATAGCGAAAGTGTGGATGGTAAAAATCTCATTTACACGCTAGTATCGGCTTAACCACTAAACACTCTAGCCTCTGCACCTGGGTCAACTGATACGGTGCTTTGGCCGTGACAATGCTCGTAAAGATTGCCACCAGGGCGAAGGAAGAAATGACTTCGCCTCCCGTATCTGGAAAGGTGTACATGGCTTCACAACTGACTGATGCATTTGCGCGTAAGTTTTACTACTTGCGCCTGTCGATTACCGATGTGTGTAACTTTCGTTGCACCTACTGCCTGCCGGATGGCTACAAACCGAGCGGCGTCACCAATAAAGGCTTTCTTACCGTCGATGAAATTCGCCGGGTTACGCGCGCCTTCGCCAGCCTGGGCACCGAAAAAGTGCGCCTGACAGGAGGAGAGCCGTCTTTACGCCGCGACTTTACCGATATCATCGCCGCTGTGCGGGAAAACGACGCTATCCGCCAGATTGCGGTCACCACCAATGGTTACCGTCTGGAACGCGATGTGGCGAACTGGCGCGATGCGGGACTTACTGGCATTAACGTCAGTGTCGACAGTTTGGACGCCCGCCAGTTTCACGCTATTACCGGGCAGGATAAATTCAACCAGGTCATGGCAGGGATTGATGCTGCATTTGAGGCCGGTTTTGAGAAGGTCAAAGTCAATACCGTGCTGATGCGTGATGTTAATCATCACCAGCTCGACACCTTTCTGAACTGGATCCAGCATCGCCCTATCCAGCTGCGTTTCATCGAACTGATGGAAACGGGCGAGGGCAGCGAGCTCTTCCGTAAGCATCACATCTCTGGTCAGGTTCTGCGTGACGAGCTACTGCGTCGCGGCTGGATCCACCAATTACGTCAACGCAGCGACGGTCCCGCGCAAGTCTTTTGCCATCCAGATTACGCCGGAGAGATTGGCCTTATCATGCCGTATGAAAAAGACTTCTGCGCCACTTGCAACCGCCTGCGCGTTTCCTCCATTGGTAAACTCCATCTCTGCCTGTTTGGTGAAGGCGGCGTTAACCTGCGCGATCTGCTGGAAGACGATACCCAGCAACAGGCGCTGGAAGCGCGTATTTCAGCGGCGCTGCGGGAGAAGAAACAGACCCATTTCCTGCATCAAAACAACACCGGTATTACGCAAAACTTATCGTACATTGGCGGCTAAAACGTCAAAAGGAGAGATCAGATGAGTCAGGTAAGCACTGAATTTATCCCGACCCGTATTGCTATTCTTACGGTTTCTAATCGTCGCGGTGAAGAAGACGATACCTCCGGTCACTATCTGCGCGATTCGGCGCAAGAAGCGGGCCATCACGTTGTCGATAAAGCCATTGTGAAAGAAAACCGCTACGCTATTCGCGCTCAGGTATCTGCGTGGATCGCCAGCGACGATGTACAAGTGGTATTGATTACGGGTGGTACTGGCCTGACGGAAGGTGATCAGGCTCCCGAAGCGCTGCTGCCGTTGTTCGACCGTGAGGTTGAAGGTTTTGGTGAAGTGTTCCGTATGTTGTCGTTTGAAGAGATTGGCACTTCCACGTTGCAATCTCGTGCGGTAGCGGGCGTCGCTAACAAAACGCTGATTTTCGCCATGCCGGGTTCGACCAAAGCGTGCCGTACCGCATGGGAAAATATCATCGCGCCGCAGCTGGATGCCCGTACGCGTCCGTGTAATTTCCATCCACATTTGAAGAAATAAGTATGTCGCAACTGACCCATATCAACGCCGCTGGCGAAGCGCACATGGTGGATGTCTCCGCCAAAGCGGAAACCGTGCGTGAAGCGCGGGCGGAAGCCTTTGTCACCATGCGCAGCGAGACGCTGGCGATGATTATTGATGGTCGCCACCACAAAGGCGACGTATTTGCCACTGCGCGTATTGCCGGTATTCAGGCGGCAAAACGCACTTGGGATCTGATCCCGCTGTGTCACCCGCTGATGCTCAGCAAAGTTGAAGTCAATTTACAGGCCGAGCCGGAGCACAATCGGGTGCGTATAGAAACCTTATGCCGCCTGACCGGGAAAACCGGTGTCGAAATGGAAGCGTTAACCGCGGCCTCCGTGGCGGCGCTGACCATTTATGACATGTGCAAAGCGGTGCAAAAAGATATGGTGATTGGTCCGGTACGTTTGCTGGCGAAGAGCGGCGGCAAGTCGGGTGACTTTAAGGTGGAAGCGGATGATTAAAGTTCTTTTTTTCGCCCAGGTGCGCGAGTTGGTGGGAACAGATGCAACCGAAGTGGCTGCGGATTACCCAACCGTTGAAGCGTTACGCCAGCACCTGGCTGCGCAGAGCGATCGCTGGGCGCTGGCGCTGGAAGATGGCAAATTGCTGGCTGCCGTCAACCAGACGCTGGTGAGTTTTGACCATCCGCTGACTGACGGCGACGAAGTAGCTTTCCTCCCGCCGGTAACCGGAGGTTAAGATGGCAGAAACCAAAATTGTTGTCGGCCCGCAGCCGTTCAGCGTAGGAGAAGAGTACCCGTGGCTGGCGGAGCGTGACGAAGACGGTGCGGTAGTCACCTTCACCGGAAAGGTGCGCAACCATAACCTGGGCGACAGCGTCAAAGCATTAACCCTCGAACACTATCCGGGGATGACTGAAAAAGCACTGGCAGAAATTGTTGATGAAGCGCGTAACCGCTGGCCGCTGGGGCGCGTCACGGTGATTCACCGCATCGGGGAATTATGGCCGGGCGATGAAATCGTTTTTGTCGGTGTCACCAGTGCGCATCGCAGCAGTGCGTTTGAAGCCGGGCAGTTTATTATGGATTATCTCAAAACCCGCGCACCGTTCTGGAAGCGCGAAGCCACGCCGGAAGGCGACCGCTGGGTTGAAGCCCGGGAGAGCGATCTGCAGGCGGCAAAACGCTGGTAGTTTTTTGTTAGCCGGATAAGGCACCGCTGCGTCCGGCAATTTCACCGCTCAGTACATGCGTTTACGCTGCGTCGATGCACAGCCTCATCATTTTGCAGTATCCTTAAGATATTCCTTATATCTTCAGGAGATCGTCATGGACAGATTCCCACGTTCTGATTCAATCGTACAACCCCGGGCTGGCTTGCAAACTTATATGGCGCAAGTCTATGGCTGGATGACCGTTGGCTTGTTGCTGACCGCATTTGTTGCCTGGTATGCGGCTAATTCCGCGGCCGTGATGGAGCTGTTGTTCACTAACCGTGTCTTTTTAATCGGTCTGATCATCGCGCAATTAGCATTGGTTATTGTGTTATCAGCGATGATTCAAAAGCTGAGCGCAGGTGTAACGACGATGCTCTTTATGCTTTATTCGGCGCTGACGGGTCTTACGCTTTCCAGTATATTCATTGTCTATACCGCTGCTTCTATCGCCAGTACTTTCGTCGTTACTGCCGGGATGTTCGGCGCAATGAGCCTGTACGGTTACACCACGAAGCGCGATTTAAGTGGCTTGGGCAATATGCTGTTTATGGCGTTAATCGGCATTGTGCTGGCATCGCTGGTCAACTTCTGGCTGAAAAGCGAAGCATTGATGTGGGCAGTTACCTACATCGGCGTGATTGTCTTTGTCGGATTGACGGCGTATGACACTCAGAAATTGAAAAATATGGGTGAGCAGATTGATACCCGCGACACGTCGAACCTGCGCAAATATTCCATTCTTGGCGCGTTAACCTTGTATCTGGACTTCATCAACCTGTTCCTGATGTTGTTACGGATCTTCGGCAACCGCCGTTAATTCTTTTTCACCATCACTATCCCGGCCATGTGTCGGGATTTTTTTCTTACTAAAAACGACACTTAACAAGTACCAGGTATAAAATATGCCTTATGAGCGAGCGGAATCGTTTTCCGTATCCATAAAAACAAAAGTATTTTGTATGCGTGGTTTTAAATTTATTGATGGTGAATATTAATATTTTTTCTAAGGACAACTAAAAGAATGGAATCATACTCGCAAAACAGCAATAAATTAGATTTTCAGCACGAGGCCAGGATATTAAACGGTATATGGCTCATTACCG
>NZ_JBQZXE010000086.1:0-16156 GCF_053555855.1 Shigella sp. SIG3 | reverse complement strand
GTACGCTATTGCCGGGTTATGCCAGAATCATAAAAAAGCAGGTTGGGAGTCGTCAGGGTGCAGCACGAGACAAAAATGGAAAACCAGAGCTGGTTGAAAAAACTCGCACGCCGCCTGGGGCCCGGTCATGTCGTTAATCTCTGCTTTATCGTGGTATTGCTTTTTTCCACCTTGCTCACCTGGCGTGAAGTGGTGGTGCTGGAAGATGCCTATATCTCCAGCCAGCGTAATCATCTGGAAAACGTAGCCAACGCGCTCGATAAGCATTTGCAGTATAACGTCGACAAACTGATCTTTTTGCGTAATGGCATGCGCGAAGCTCTCGTGGCGCCACTGGATTTCACCTCTCTGCGTAATGCCGTAACCGAGTTCGAACAGCATCGCGACGAGCACGCCTGGCAAATCGAACTCAACCGACGGCGCACCCTGCCAGTCAATGGCGTATCGGATGCATTAGTCAGCGAGGGGAATTTCCTGTCTCGCGAAAATGAAAGCCTCGACAATGAAATTACCGCTGCACTGGAAGTTGGTTACTTGCTGCGACTGGCGCACAACTCCTCGTCGATGGTTGAACAGGCGATGTATGTCTCGCGTGCTGGATTTTACGTTTCGACGCAGCCGACCTTGTTTATGCGCAATGTACCAACGCGTTATTACGGCTATGTCACCCAACCCTGGTTTATCGGCCATTCGCAACGAGAAAATCGTCACCGCGCGGTACGCTGGTTCACTTCGCAACCGGAACACGCCAGCAATACTGAACCGCAGGTTACCGTCAGTGTTCCGGTAGACAGTAATAACTACTGGTATGGCGTGCTGGGGATGAGTATTCCCGTGCGTACTATGCAGCAATTTTTAAGAAACGCCATCGATAAAAACCTCGATGGTGAGTATCAGCTCTATGACAGTAAGCTGATATTTTTGACCTCTTCCAATCCTGACCATCCAACAGGGAATATTTTTGATCCTCGTGAACTGGCCTTGCTGGCGCAGGCAATGGAACATGACACGCGGGGCGGCATTCGTATGGACAGTCGCTATGTTAGCTGGGAACGTCTGGACCATTTCGACGGTGTGCTGGCGCGCGTCCATACGCTAAGCGAAGGCGTGCGCGGCGATTTCGGCAGTATCAGCATTGCATTAACCCTGCTGTGGGCGCTCTTTACCACCATGTTACTCCTTTCCTGGTATGTGATTCGCCGGATGGTCAGCAACATGTATGTTCTGCAAAGCTCGTTGCAGTGGCAGGCGTGGCACGACACCTTAACGCGTTTATATAACCGTGGCGCACTGTTCGAAAAAGCCCGTCCGCTCGCTAAATTGTGTCAGACGCACCAACATCCTTTTTCTGTCATTCAGGTCGATCTTGACCATTTTAAAGCGATTAATGACCGCTTTGGTCATCAGGCGGGCGACCGTGTTCTTTCTCATGCTGCCGGATTAATTAGCAGTTCCTTGCGTGCGCAGGACGTTGCCGGGCGGGTCGGTGGTGAGGAGTTTTGTGTGATTCTGCCAGGCGCGAATCTGACGCAGGCTGCGGAGGTCGCAGAACGTATTCGCCTGAAGTTAAATGAAAAAGAGATGCTGATCGCCAAGAGTACAACGATACGCATCAGTGCCTCGCTGGGGGTAAGTAGCAGCGAGGAAACCGGTGATTATGATTTTGAACAACTCCAGTCATTGGCCGACCGTCGGCTTTACCTCGCAAAACAGGCCGGGCGCAATCGGGTATTCGCGAGCGATCACGCTTAACGGGCGGAGAAAAAATGGTCCAGCCCTTCACGCCAGCCTTCCGGTCCTTCACGCTGCGTTCGCCAGACGCGGGCCGGATCCTCATCATGCAGATGTACCCCTTCACGGTTTAGCCCTTTCACAATCACCGCGTAATCCATTACCTCCAGTAAAGGCGCATCGTTTGGCCCATCGCCCAGGCCAAGTGTGGTTGGGCGTCTGCCTGACAATTGTTGATAGGTCGCGATAATCCAGTTGGCAGCCTGATCTTTTCCGGCAGAGGCATCCAGTACGTGCCAGAAGCGCGCACCCTGCATAAACTGCAAGCCCAGTTCGTTCAGACGAGCGATAAATTGTGCCATACGCTCGTCACTGTCGCGCCAGATTAGCGTTACCGACGCCTCATGCAGCTGCGTCAGCGCCGCCTAGCTACGGCTTAATCCCGTCCATTCGGCAATGGTTGCATCGTCGACATCATCAAAAGTCGTGAATTTAAAATGTTCTTTCTCGCGTAGCGTATTTAAAACCTGGCAGATTTCGCCATGGCTAATACCTGAGATGATGCGTGGAAAACCGTCTATATCCTGCCATTGTTCAGCAAGCTGGATCACTGCGCCATTCTCTGCAATCAGCGGTAAGCCTTGTAGCCCCAACATTTTTTGCAAGTACAGCATTTCCGCTGAAGTTTTACTGCTACAGAGAATGACGGGAATATTGGCTTCGTGTAAACGGCTGAGCCAGGGGGCTGCCGGTTGCCAGTCATAACTATGACTGTCCAGCAGGGTGCCATCAAGATCGCTAAAAACCAGTAGTGGTTGTTGAATTGAAAACATGGTCGCGCAGTACTCCCCTTACCAGGATGATTCTCAAAACAGCACAAATAATCAAAGATGATTTTTTCGGGAGCGATCCCGTTGACACCAGAGCCACCAAGGGGTGACGCGCGTCACATTTCTATTCATAAGTAGCGTTAATCATTCATAGCGCGAATATTTTCTTGTCAGCGAAAAAAATTGCAGATAAGGTGATGAACACATCAGATTTCCTGGTGTAACGAATTTTTTAAGTGCTTCTTGCTTAAGCAAGTTTCATCCCGACACCCTCAGGGTCGGGATTTTTTTATTGTGCATTCAACGATTCACTTCAGAGACGCTGAAGTCATGAATATCCAGTTCGAAGGCATCCGCCAATTCACGCCATGTATGATATTCACGTCCATCGACGCTAACGTGTTCAGAATCGTTCTGGCTGCGATGAACTTCGCTTTCGCTAATTTCATTGATCGCCGCCAGCAGGGCATCGACATCGACGCTGACCTCACGTTTTGCGGTATCGCTGTACACTTTTGCGGTTTTCATCATCTTTCCTCGCAACCGTTACTCTGTTGTTGCCGCCAGTCGTTAAGTCCGCCTGGCATCTCTTAAGTATAGACCGTCGAGAAAATCAGCACTCGCGCGCGCTTGGCGCTGCCAGAAAAACGAAATTGTTCTACACTGGCACAAAGCCACAGGAGGAAAACGATGAAGGTGAATGATCGGGTAACAGTCAAAACGGATAGCGGTCCGCGTCGTCCTGGAGTGGTACTGGCAGTTGAGGAGTTTAGTGAAGGCACAATGTACCTGGTTGCGCTGGAAGACTACCCGCTCGGCATCTGGTTCTTTAATGAAGCAGGGCATCAGGACGGTATCTTTGTTGAGAAAGCAGAGTAATCTTATTCAGCCTGACTGGTGGGAAACCACCAGTCAGAATGTGTTAGCGCATGTTGACAAAAATACCATTAGTCACATTATCCGTCAGTCGGACGACATGGTAGATAACCTGTTTATTATGCGTTTTGATCTTACGTTTAATATTACCTTTATGCGATGAAACGGTCTTGGCTTTGATATTCATTTGGTCGGAGATTTGAATGGTTCCCTGACCTGCCATCCACATTCGCAACATACTCGATTCGGTTCGGCTCAATGATAACGTCGGCATATTTAAAAACGAGGTTATCGTTGTCTCTTTTTTCAGAATATCGCCAAGGATATCGTCGAGAGATTCCGGTTTAATCGATTTAGAACTGATCAATAAATTTTTTCTGACCAATAGATATTCATCAAAATGAACATTGGCAATTGCCATAAAAACGATAAATAACGTATTGGGATGTTGATTAATGATGTGCTTGATGCGCTGACTGTTAGAAGCATCGTGGATGAAACAGTCCTCATTAATAAACACCACTGAAGGACGCTGTGAATCACAAGCTATGGCAAGGTCATCAACGGTTTCAATGTCGTTGATTTCTCTTTTTTTAACCCCTCTACTCAACAGATACCCGGTTAAACCTAGTCGGGTGTAACTACATAAATCCATAATAATCGTTGACATGGCATACCCTCACTCAATGCGTAACGATAATTCCCCTTACCTGAATATTTCATCATGACTAAACGGAACAACATGGGTCACCTAATGCGCCACTCTCGCAATTTTTCAGGCGGACTTACTATCCCGTAAAGTGTTGTATAATTTGCCTGGAATTGTCTTAAAGTAAATGTTGCGATATGTGAGTGAGCTTAAAACAAATATTTCGCTACAGGAGTATCCTGGAAGATGTTCGCAGATATTATTTTTCGGATAATCCTTAGGGTAGCATGATAAACGTTACGGAATTATATTAATGGTAATTCACTAATAATATCAGCCAGCAAATTAAAAATTTCACTGAATAAATGTTCGCAAAAAGGCGCAATTAACGGCATTAATGCCGCCATTAAAGAGATGCCGACAGTCAGAGTTAATGGAAATCCAATAACAAAAATGGATAATTGCGGGGCCATACGATTCAGTAAACCTAATGCCAGATTCAGGGTCAGCAACAGAGTAATGAGCGGTAACGCCAGCATCAGCCCGTTAAGGAAAATCAAACTCCCTGCTTTGGTGGGTGCCAGAAACGCATTGCTGTTCAACGGTTCGCTACCAATCGGCAGGGTGTGAAAGGTATCGACCAGCAGTGAAATCAACCATAAATGACCGTTAAATGTCGCAAATGACAGCCCCATTTGCAGACCGATAATTTCGCCAGCGGTTCGCACAGCGGCAAAGGCAAATTGCATGGTAAAACCAAGCGCAATGCCGATCAGGATCTGCTGCACGGCCAGCCACAGAGCAAAGAACGAAAAAACAGGAACATCGTTGGCAGGTAATGATGGGGCAATGGCGAACGTGATCATCATTGCCAGACCCAGTTTTACCCGTTTCGGCACGCTGCGTTCGCTCAGAATTGGCGCGGTAGAAATGAGCGCCAGCACGCGCAGTAACGGCCAGAAGTACAGGCTTAACCAGGAAAGCCATTGATCGCTTGTCTCCTGCATCATTGTACGGGCTACCCGATGATATACGGCAGGTTAGTGAACAAGGTGCGGACGTAATCCAGCAACAGATTGAGCATCCACGGTCCGGCAATAATGATGGCGATAAATACGGCGATGATTTTCGGAATAAACGACAGCGTCATTTCGTTAATCTGCGTGGCTGCCTGCAAAATACTGATGATAAGGCCCGTGACCAGCGCTACCAGCAACAGCGGGGCTGCCAGTGCCAGCGCGACTTTCATCGCTTCAGTTCCCATCATCATGACCGATTCAGGTGTCATTTTGCCTCTCTAGCTGTAAAAGCTCTGCGCCAGCGAACCGACCAGCAATTGCCAGCCATCCACCAGTACAAACAGCATCAGTTTAAAGGGCAGAGCAATGGTGGCGGGGGGAACCATCATCATCCCCAATGCCATCAACACGCTGGCAATCACCAGGTCGATAATCAAAAAAGGGATGAAAATCGTGAAGCCTATCTGAAATGCGGTTTTCAACTCGCTGGTCACGTAGGCCGGGAGCAAAATGCGCATCGGTACAGCTTCAGGCCCCTGCAACGGGCCGGTATTCGCCAGTCTGGCAAACAACCCTAAATCTGCCTCGCGGGTCTGACGCAGCATAAACTCACGCAGCGGCTGCGCCCCTTTTTCCAGCGCCTCCTGCATTGAGATTTTCTCTTCGCTGAATGGCTGGTACGCATCGACATAAATTTTGTCGATCACTGGCGACATAATAAAAAAGGTCAAAAACAGTGCCAGCCCCAGCAATACCTGGTTAGGTGGCGCGGAGGGCGTTCCCAGCGCGTTACGCAATAAACCAAAAACAATAATGATGCGGGTGAAACTGGTCATCATCAGTAAAATCGCTGGAATGAACGTCAACGAGGTGATGAACACCAGCGTCTGCACCGGGAGCGACCAGCTTTGTCCACCGCCAGGTAGCGGCTGGCTGGTGATACCCGGCAGTTGCGCGAAGGCGAGGGGCATAATCAGCCAGAGAAGGACCGGTGCGACAGAAAACAAACGACGCATCAGGATCTCCCGCCACGCTTAAGCAAATTTTTCATGACCGACTGAAAATCGGTCTGCGGTATCTCTTCCGTTGGTGCTGAAGGGGGAAGTTTATGCAGCAGATTGATTTGCCCTGCGGTAACGCCGAGCACCAGCCGTGCATCTTCCACATCGACCACCACGACCCGTTCACGCGCGCCCAGCGAAGCACTGGCGCTAATTTTCAGACCGTTAACGCCAGTGCGTTTAGGGGCAAATCCCAGCCGTTTTACCAGCCAGGCAGCAGCGAGGATCAGGGCAATAATGGCGATGAGTGCGCCGCTCACCTGCAGCAGTGGCTCAGCAGAAACCGGCGCGGAAGATTGCACAGTAGCATGGTTATTCATCACTAACGGCTCAGGCGGCGCATCCGCTCGGACGGGGTAATGATATCGGTGATCCGCACGCCATATTTATCGGCAACAACCACCACTTCGCCTTGGGCGATTAAATAACCGTTGTTCAGAATATCCAGCGGTTCGCCCGCCAGACCGTCCAGCGCCACGACTGACCCTTGCGTCAGACGCAACAGCTCTTTGATGGTCATCCGCGTACGGCCCAGCTCGACGGTCAGCTTGACCGGAATATCCATAATCAGGTCGATATCCTGCAACGTTCCGCTGACATCACCACCGCCAAATTGCTGGAACACCGCGTCGGCAGCGCTTTTTTCGCTGGTTGATTTTTGCTCGCTCAACGCTTCAGCCCACAGATCGTCCATTGCGCCGTTGTTGTCATCGGCCGGATTATTCATGTCACTCATTTGGGCTGTTCCTCGTTCAGAGAATTTAAAATCGGGTTAATCAAATGTTCTATCCGTAACGCATACTGACCGTTGAGAGTGCCGTACTGACTGGTCAGAACCGGGACGCCGTCAACATGGGCGATGATGCGATCGGGTTTTTCTATCGGCAGGATGTCGCCGGGTTTCAGTTTTAAAATCTGCGACAGGCGTAGCGAGATATCGGCAAAGTTGGCCACCAGTTCCAGCTGTGAATGCTGCACCTGGCGCACCAGGTTATCGCGCCAGTTCTGATCTTCATTACGCGAGTTTTCCAGCGGCGGGTTAACCAACAATTCCCGTAGCGGCTCGATCATGCTGAATGGCAGGCAGATATTAAATTCGCCGGTCAGGTTGCCAATCTCCACATGGAACGGCGTGTTAACCACAATGTCGTTCGGCGAGGTGGTGATATTGGTAAATTCCACCTGCATTTCCGAACGCACGTACTCAACTTCCAGCGGATTAATCGCTTTCCAGGCGTCGCTATAGCCTTCCAGCGCCAGCTTCAACATACGGTTGATGACGCGCTGTTCAGTATGGGTAAACTCGCGACCTTCCACTTTGGTCGGGAAGCGTCCATCGCCGCCAAACAGGTTATCCACGGCGATAAACACCAGACTCGGCGAGAACACTACCAGCCCTGTGCCGCGTAGCGGTTTCAGGTGGATTAGGTTCAGGTTGGTCGGCACCGGCAGGTTGCGGGCAAATTCATGGTATGGCTGAATGCGGATGGCCCCGACGGTAATGTCCGGGCTACGGCGCAGCAGGTTGAACAGCCCCATACGAAAATGGCGGGCAAAGCGCTCATTAATGATTTCCAGCGCCTGCAAACGTTCGCGCACAACCCGTCGTTGGGTATTCGGATCGTACGGACGAATGTCACTTTCGCCGCTAACACTGGCTGTCGGTTCGTCTTTGACTTCGCTGTCACCATTCAACAGCGCATCAATTTCAGCTTGAGAAAGAATACTATCGCCCATGTCGTTATCGCAGAATAAAAGCGGTATACAGCACGTCGGTGACATCCTGTTTCGGTTGCCCGGCAACAAGCGGGGTGGAAAGTGTGGTTTTAATCTCGGCAATCAGGTTTTTCTTGCCTTCTTCTGTCGCCAGTACGGCAGCATCCTGACGTGAAAACAGTAACAGCAAGCGACTACGGACTTCCGGCAAATACTCACTCAGCCGCGAGCGGGTTGCTTCATCTTTCAGTCGCAGGGTTATGCCGATATAAAGCACGCGATCCGCATCGCCCAAATTGACCGTAAAGGTATCCAGCGCATAGAAGACCGGGGAGGGCACGACGCGTTGCTGCGCTTTGTCGTCAGCGGCAACCTGATGCGAATGCCAGTAGCTGTAACCTGCGCTGGCACAGGCCGCGAGGGTAATGAATACCAGAATCGGGATCCAAAGCGATCGCTTGCTTTTCTTGCTTATCGCGTAATCAGTCATGTGTTGCGGTCTTCCTGTGTCGCTACTGCTTATCGGCTAATTATCCTGCGTCTTGAGCGCAACAAAGCGGGGAAAAGACGCGGATTACGGTGCTACCTCTGACGTTAGGCGAAAATATCAACGCCGCTGTTACCTGTTACACGCCCTTGTAAAGAGACGGGAACCGGAAGCGTATCGTCGTCATCCCCCGCCAGAGGTTCATGGTTTGCTGTGCGTTGGCTTTGCTGTTGCTGGGAAGCGGCCTGCTGCTGACCACTAAAGCTTTCGCCACTAATGTTGCTTTGCCCTAACTGAATGCCACTTTCGGCCAGCTGCGTACGCAGTACCGGCAGCGCTGCTTCCAGGGCGGCGCGTACGTGCTGATGCGGTGAAATCATCTGGATCTGCGCCTGGTTATCATCCACTTTGAGGGAAATTTGCACTTCACCTAAATCCTGTGGGTGCAGACGCAACTCTGCACTTTGTTGCCCCTGGCGGGTGAACAGCGAAATATGCTGGCTCAATGATTGTTGCCATTCGTGAGAACCCAGCGATGCACTCAAAACAGGCGCGGCGACGGTGGGCAGTGGCTGTGTCTGGTGTGGAGTGATTAGCGGGCTGGCGTCAGCGGTCACCGGCGAAGGCGTGCTGATGACTTCCGCTTTACTCTGGGCTTCTGCTACCAGCGGTGTTAATGGCTGAGCTGGTGTGCCGGGGGCGTCATCAGGCTGTGCTGTAGTGAGTTGCGCAGAAGTCAGTTTTGTGAAGAGCGTTGGTTTCTCTGCCGGTAACACGGTTGACGGTGCATCAGTCACTTTGGGCGTATTGTCAAAACCCGGCAACATCGCAAAAAGGGCGCTCAGACTTGCGGTGACGTCTTCATTAAGATCATCCGCTTTTTCGTCTTTTGTCGTATTTTTGTCAGCCACCGCAGCCAACGTCATTGTCTGAGCGGTGGTTAACGGTGTTGATGTGGATTGTTCGTCGTTGATGACAGGAAGTGTTTCATCCACAGGGATCAGTAAATCCGCTTGTTGCGCATCGGCAAGAATATCGCTGACCAGCGGCTCGCCTTTTGTCGTGGGCTTATCTGTTGCCACCAGCAACTGGGGGGCCGCTTTGTCAGTTGTTGTCTCGCCTGCTAATGCTTCGCTCAACAACGTTAGAAAATCTTGTGCAGCATCGCTGGCTTTGCCGCCAGGCAATGTGGTGGTGTCAACGTCGGCGGTAATCAAGGGCGCTAAGCGAATCATTCAGGTTTCCTCATGGCGGCGCGCTGGGCGAACTCATCCATCTTTTTCTGATCGAGGCGGTTTTCTGCAAGCAGTGCCGCCGTGGATTGCCGTTCCTGCAGTGTCTGCCAGGCCTGCAAACGTTGTTTCTTTTCTCGCCAGCTGTTCAGGGCAATGTCAACTTTCTGCGTCCACTGATTAAGTTGCTGGCGATGCTGAGTAATGGCTTTTTCCAGCGTCTGGATAAACTGCTGATAGTTGATCCAGCGGTTGCTGGTCATCCCGGCACTCATATCGCTATTGAGGTTATTGCGATATTCATTCTGATAATCGATCAGCATTTTGAGCTGTTCTTCCGCCTGCTGACATCCGCGACGCATTTCACCCAGCAGGCGAGCGGCATCCTCTACCTCTTTTTCTGCCAGATCTTTCAGGGGCGCCAGCGCACCATGTTCCGCCATCTGCCGTTATCTCCTGGGTTATGACACTGTCGGGAAAATACGCTCCAGCCCCTGGAGAGACGCTTCCCAGTCCGCGCGTTCAAAAATGCCTTGTTGCAAATAGCCCTCCAGCTGCGGCCACAGGGCGATGGCTTTATCGAGCATCGGATCGCTGCCTTTGGCATACGCGCCGACGCTAACCAGATCGCGGTTACGCTGAAAACTCGACAACAGCTGTTTGAAGGTGCGCACTCGCGCGTAATGTTGCTCACTGATCAACGCCGTCATTGCGCGACTGATCGACGCTTCAATATCGATAGCCGGATAGTGCCCGGCTTCCGCCAGTCGGCGAGACAGCACAATGTGACCGTCGAGGATTGCCCGCGCGGAGTCAGCAATGGGGTCCTGCTGGTCATCGCCTTCGGTGAGCACGGTATAAAACGCGGTAATCGAGCCGCCGCCGCTAATGCCATTACCGGCACGCTCGACCAGTGCCGGTAATTTGGCAAACACCGACGGTGGATAACCTTTAGTGGCAGGTGGTTCGCCAATCGCCAGCGCAATTTCACGCTGGGCCATCGCGTAGCGGGTGAGGGAGTCCATAATCAGCAACACATGCTGACTACGATCGCGAAAATCTTCGGCAATGCGCGTGGCATAGGCGGCACCTTGCATTCGCAGGAGCGGAGAAACATCCGCCGGAGCGGCAATCACCACTGAGCGTGCACGTCCTTCGGCACCGAGGATATTCTCAATAAAATCTTTTACTTCGCGCCCACGTTCACCAATCAAACCCACGACAATGACATCGGCGCGGGTGTAACGTGCCATCATCCCCAGCAGCACACTTTTACCAACGCCCGACCCGGCAAACAGCCCCATACGCTGCCCGCGTCCGACGGTAAGCAGGGCATTGATTGGGCGCACGCCGGTGTCCAGCACATGTTCAATCGGTGTACGTTGCAACGGGTTAAATGGCGGGGTAATCAGCGCACCGGTTTCCGTCGTATCGGGGAAGGGCAGGCCATCGAGCGGTTTACCGCTACCGTCCAGAACACGACCTAATAACGCCGGACCGAGCGGCAACTGCTTGCCGCTTTGCAGCCCTTCTGCCGAAATGTTTTTGGCATATACACGCGCGCCGGGCAGGACACCTTCCACTTCCTCCAGCGGCATTAAAAACAGCCGTTGACCGTTAAAGCCAACGACTTCGCTTTCTACTTCGTGCGTTTCGCTGCCGTTCTGGCGCTCAATGACACAGGTTGCGCCGAGCGGCAATTGTAATCCGGTGGCTTCCAGCACCAGCCCGGTAGCGCGGGTTAATCGCCCGTAGCGACGTACCGCAGGCAACTGCGCCATTTTTGCTTCAAAGTTATCCAGCGTGGTTAGCCATCGAGTCAGGCGCGTGGTCATTACACCACTCCTAGTGCTGCCAGACGGCAGAGTTCTTGCCAGCGAGTGGCGACACTGGCGTCGAGATCGCCTTCATCGGCGGAGACTTTACATCCGCCAGGGTGGAGGGCGGGATCGCCCCGCAAGCGCCAGCCATGCAAACTTAAAGTTGCGCCGAGCATATCATCCACACGTTGCAGATCATCCGGGTGTACGCGCAGCTGTGGTTTCCCGCTGAATAACGGTTCTTGCTGCAACAACTGTTGGATCTGTTTGATCAGTGCCGAGTTATCCACCGTTGGTGTCTGACCGATCACCTGATGTGCTGCCTCCAGCGCCATCTGCATCAGGCGCGAAGCTATCACACTATCAAGCGCATCAAGGGTAGTTTGAAATTCGCTGACCAGTTGCTGCATCCGGGCATGAATTGGCGCTTGTTGAGCCTTCGCCTCTGCCAGACCTTGTTCCAGCCCCTGGGCCAGTCCTTCCTGATAGCCCTGTTCGTGACCTTGCTGGCGACCTTCGGCAATCCCCGCCTGATAACCCTGCTCGTGGGCCTGCATTTGCAGTTGCGCCAGTTGCTGCTCAAGGCTGGGTTCGGCCTCTTCAATAATGGTTTCTTCCGACTCGACCATTGGCACAAACTCTGCCGGTGGTGGCGCGAGATCGTCCGGCGTCCAGGTTTTCCACGGCAGATTATCAGACATAGGTATCCTCGCCGCTGCCAATCACCATCTCGCCAGTTTCGGCAAGACGGCGCACAATCAGCAGAATCGCTTTCTGTTCGTTTTCGACCTGCGACAGACGCACCGGACCACGGTTGGCGAGATCGTCGCGCAGAATATCGGCGGCACGCTGCGACATATTGCGCAGGAATTTCTCGCGCAGTGGCTGCTCGGCCCCTTTCAGCGCGATCAGCAGCGATTCGGAATCCACTTCCTGCAACAGACGCTGAATGCTGCGATCATCGACATCCACCAGATTCTCGAACAGGAACATCTCGTCGATGATTTTCTGCGCCAGCTCGCCGTCGAATTCACGCACGGCGGTAATAACGGCTTCTTCCTGCTGCGTTTTCATCAGGTTGATAATTTCGGCTGCCGTTCTCACGCCGCCCATTTTGCTGCGCTTGAGATTCTGACCGTCGAGCAAGCCATTCAGTACTTCGGTCAGTTCGGCCAGCGCGGCTGGCTGCACGCCGCCAAAGGTGGCGATACGCAACATCACGTCGTGGCGCAGACGTTCATCGAACAACGCCAGAATATCGGCGGCCTGGGCGCGCTTCAGATGCACCAGAATGGTGGCGATAATTTGCGGATGCTCATCGCGAATCAGATCGGCGGCGCTCTGCGGCTCCATAAAGTTGAGCGTTTCAATACCGCTGGCGGTATCGCGGGTTTCGAGAATATCTTCCAGCAGGCTGGCGGCACGTTCTTCACCCAGAGCTTTGACCAATACCGAACGCAGATAATCGTTGGCGTTGATATTCAGTGCAGCAAACTGTTCAGCTTCTTGCTCAAACTCCGCCAGCACATCGGTTAGCTGCTTGTTGGAGATCTGCGTGACGTTCGCCATTGCAGCGCTCAGGGTTTGCACTTCGCGCTGGGAGAGGTGCTTGAACACCTCTGCCGCCCGGTCTTCGCCAATGGTCATCAGCAGGATGACGCTTTTATCGGTGCCTGTCAGGTTACTCATGATCGTTATTTATCCACTGGCGAATGACCAGCGCCACCACGCGCGGATCGTTATCAGACATTTCACGGATACGCTGGCTCATGACTTCTGCCCCCAGTCGTTGGTTAGCGCGCCGTTGTTGGAGTTGTTCGTCTTTGCTCAGACGGACTTCCACCGCATCTTCCACTTCCTCGCGGGCCTGCGCCTGTTGCTGCACAGTCTTCACCGCCTCGGCGCGACGTGTTAGCTGCGGGCGTACCGCTTTCCGCCACAGCAACCACGCCACCAGCAGTACCAGCAACCAGCGACCGGCAGCCAGCAACTGATCGATAAACACTTGCTGTTGCCAAAACGGCAGTGCTCCGCCGCTTTCGTCACTGCTATTGAACGGCGAGTTAACAACATTGAGCGAATCACCGCGTTTTTCAGAAAAGCCCATCGCCTCGCGGGTCAGAGCTTCAATTTGCTTCATCTGTTCGTTGCTGAGAGGCAATGGTTTACCGTCTGGCAAGGTTTTGTAATTCACCACTACCGCGACTGACAGACGTTGCACATCGCCCACGTTCATTTTGGTATGACGAATGGTGCGATCGACTTCGTAGTTACTGGTTTCATTCCGCTGTGTGCTACGCGGCCCACTATTGCTGGTGGTGCTCGCCTGCTGCTGGCGGTTATTTTGATTTGTCGGAGGCGTGCTGATTGGCGCGTTATTCGCAGGTGCCGGTTGATTCGACAACGCCCCCGGTACGCCGCCCGGATAACCGGAACCGCTTTGCTCGCTCTCATTAAGCTGGCGTGAACGAAGCGCCGCATGAGATTCATCACCGTTAGGGCGATACTGTTCTTCCGTTTGTTCTTTACTGGCGAAGTCCAGTTGCGCCGTGACCTAGGCGTGAATATTACCGTTACCAACAATAGGCGACAGGATCGCTTCAATACGCCGCTGAATACGGCCTTCGACATCGCTGGCATATTTCAACTGAGCGTCATTAAGATCGCGCCCGCTGGTATTGGACTGGGTTAACAGATGCCCGCCCTGATCCACCAGCGTGACGTTTCCAGGCGGCAGACCAGCAACCGCGCTGGAAACCAGATGTACAATAGCGCTAATTTGCCCTTCATCGAGTGCGCGGCTGGGTAACAGATTTACCGTCACCGATGCAGAAGGGGATTTTTGTTCACGGACGAATAAAGACGGTTTCGGCATTGCCAGATGTACGCGCGCCCCTTTTACCGAGCCGATAGTTTCGATGGTACGAGAAAGCTCGCCTTCCAGCGCCCGCTGATAATTCACCTGTTCGCTGAACTGGCTGATACCAAACTTTTCCTGATCGAGCAGTTCGAAACCGACCGCGCCGCCTTTGGGCAAACCTTGTTGCGCCAGGCGCAGGCGCAGTTCGTGAACTTTATCTGCCGGAACCTCAATAGCGCCGCTGGCTTCGCTGAAGCGGTAAGGAATATTCATTTGCGTCAGTTGGCTGACAATTGCGCCACCATCCTGATCGGAAAGATTGCTGAATAATGTGCGGTAGTCGGGGGCTTTCGCCCACAGGATCAGTGCGACCATGACCGCCACTGCCGCGGAACCGGTAACAATCAATGGAATTTTCGGATTCGCACGCAGGCGATTAAGCCACTCAAGAGATTTTGTCTGGGCTGCAGTCGCATTCATCGCGCACCTCGTGGCTGATTATGGACGGCGTTATTGGCAAAGTGGAACAAGACTCACTCTCGGGTCAGCAAACTCGAAAAATTGACGCTCCCATTATTTGTGCTTTCGTTTTTTCTATCCGCCAATAAACCCGTTTTTTTGTTGCTATTTAGCGCCTTTGTCTTATTGACTTACTGGTAGGCTTTGTTACCAGAAATTATCCGGGAGACGAAAATGTCAGCGATACAGGGGATTGAAGGGGTTATCAGCCAGTTACAGGCTACGGCGATGAGTGCGCGTGCGCAGGAATCACTGCCGCAACCGACCATTAGTTTTGCCGGGCAGCTGCACGCCGCGATCGATCGCATAAGCGATACACAAACAGTCGCCCGCACGCAGGCAGAAAAATTCACCCTCGGTGAACCCGGCGTGGCGCTAAACGATGTGATGACCGATATGCAAAAAGCCTCAGTTTCTATGCAAATGGGGATTCAGGTGCGTAATAAGCTGGTGGCGGCGTATCAGGAAGTGATGTCTATGCAGGTGTAGGTTGTGTAACCTGTTGACTATGCTTGTTTAATTATATCCGATCCCACAGCGTGGGGCATGGATGGGGCAAACTCACTCAATTTCTGGTTTAAAATGGATACCTGATCCTGGTTGTTTTCTGCCATCCACGATCCGTAAACGCGATAACATGTTTTGTCTTCGCTTTGCTCCCAGGAAGAGTGAACTCATTCGTTAGCCTGGGGTTCCTTCTGATCATTATTGTTCCTGCCTTTATCTCTTGCCACGCCAGAGCCCCTTGGATACACATACACTAGGATGAAAACGGTGAGTTGTGTTCAAACTGTAGTACAATTCTCTCCAGTATGAACAGGAAAGAATATGCTATGAACCCTTATATTTATCTTGGTGGCGCAATACTTGCAGAGGTCATTGGTACAACCTTAATGAAGTTTTCAGAGGGGTTTACACGGTTATGGCCCTCTGTTGGCACAATTATTTGCTATTGTGCATCATTCTGGTTATTAGCTCAGACGCTGGCTTATATACCTACAGGGATTGCTTATGCTATCTGGTCAGGAGTCGGTATCGTTCTGATTAGTTTGCTTTCCTGGGGATTTTTTGGTCAACGACTGGACCTGCCAGCTATCATAGGCATGATGTTGATTTGTGCCGGTGTGTTAGTCATTAACTTGTTGTCACGAAGTGCACCGCATTAAAAAATAATTCTCCTTGAGATAACAGGAATCTGATTTGTGCATATTATGGCTAATGTTCGGGGCACCTTTATAATTATGATTGCATTTGCGCGATCATTGTGCCTTTATGCATAATGAGATCAAGGCACATCAAATAAAATAACGATAGGTCACAACAATGAGGTTTTTATGAAAAAACTTATCGTTTCAA